>DATJAL010000009.1 GCA_035516255.1 Chitinivibrionales bacterium
AGACAGCATATTTTCGAGTATATTGAATCTTTTTATAACCGTCAGCGATTGCATTCGACTCTGGGATATAAAAGTCCGGTTGAGTTCGAAAACGTATCTTTGACACCTTAAATTAGTGTCCACAGTTTCGGGGCAAGATCACCGCCTTCGGCGTCCTCCGCTACCCCCTCTTGGGTGGCCGCCTTGACAAAACAGATGCTAGACCATGCATTGTTGTGGCGGCACCCACGTGGAGCAGTTGAGAAGAAAAAGCGTTGAAGAGTTGAAAAATTGTGAAAGAGTCTTTGGTTGATGATTATTGCGAATGCGGATGGCGCGGACAGAGTACTTGACAGAATGGTTTTCTTATTCCCGAGCGTTAGGGGCGACCGGAGGCCGCGCTGGAGCGCGGTGCCGCCCGGACCCGGCCGCGTACTCGCGGCATAGGGCCGAGGCGGCCCGAGGGCGAGCCCGAGACCGGAGGGAGAACCGACCCTGAGCGCAGCGAAGGGGAACGCCCAGATTCATACTGAGAAAGAAGAACTCATGAAAGACAAAGTATTCATCTTCGACACAACCTTACGCGACGGTGAGCAGGCCCTGCCCTCGAGCCTGTCGGTTGACCAGAAACTGCGCATCGCGCGGCAGCTGGCCCGGCTCAAGGTTGACATAATAGAAGCCGGGTTTCCCATAAGCTCGCCCGGCGATTTCACGAGCGTGTCGACCATTGCGAGGGAGATCAGGGGGCCCGTGATCTGCGGCCTGGCGCGCGCGATCGACAAGGACATTTACACGTGCGCAAAAGCCATAAAGGCGGCGGCGCGTCCGCGCATCCATACGTTCATCGGCACGTCGCCGATCCACCGGCAGCGGCAGATCAGGAAATCGAAGGAAGAGGTGCTCGAGATGATCAGGCGCAGCGTGAAGCTCTCGCACCGCCTGTGCGGCGACGTGGAGTTCTCGCCCATGGACGCGGGCCGTACCGAGGACGATTTCCTGTGTGCGGTGGTGGAGCTCGCCATACGGTGCGGCGCGCGCACGATCAACATTCCCGACACCGTCGGCTACACCACGCCGGAGCAGTTCGCGGGGCAGATCGACATGCTGTTCAACCGGGTGCCGAATGTCGACAAGGCGATCATCTCGGTGCACTGCCACAACGATTTGGGCATGGCGACCGCCAACTCGGTGACCGCTGTGGCGCACGGCGCGCGCCAGGTGGAATGCGCGGTGAACGGCATCGGCGAGCGCGCGGGCAACACCGCGCTCGAGGAAGTGGTGATGACGCTCGCGGTGCGGCGCGACCTGTTCGCCTGCGAGGTAGGAGTTGACACAAAGGAAATAATGCGCACCAGCCGCCTCGTGCGGGAGACCTGCAACATGCCGGTGCAGCCGAACAAGGCGATCGTGGGCGGCAACGCGTTCGCGCATTCGTCAGGCATACACCAGGACGGCGTGCTCAAGGCGACGCAGACCTTCGAGATCATGACGCCGGAATCGGTGGGGCTCAAGGAGAGCCGCATGAACCTGACGAGCCGTTCGGGCGGCCACATGGTGAAGGCGCGCCTCACGGCGCTCGGGTACCGGGAGGCGGAGTTTGACATCGGGGAATTTTACCGGCGGTTCATCGCGCTGGCCGACAAGAAGGGCTCGGTGTACGACGACGACCTGATCGCGCTCATGGAATCGAAGGACGGCCAGGGCATGGCCGACCGGTACGCGCTTTCGTACCTCAACGTGTCGAGCGGCCGCGGCACCGTGCCCACGGCAACGGCGCGCATCGCGTTTGACGGAAAGGAAGTCCAGGAGGCCGCGACCGGCGACGGCGCGGTGGACGCCGCGACCAAGGCCATCGACCGGATCACGGGCTGCAGTGTTACCATCGAGAACTACCACCTCGAGGCGGTCACGGGCGGCCGCGAGGCGCAGGGACGCGTGACCATCAACGGCAGGGCGGCCGAGGGTTTGTTCGTGGGCGTCGGCACGAGCACCGACATTGTTGAAGCGTCGGCGCTGGCCTATATGGATATTGTCAATAAGATAGCAAGGATGAGAAAGTTCAGGAAGAAATTGCCGATTAACAAATAAGGAGTTGAGGGGCTAAAGAGTTGAAAGGTTGAAAAGAAAGAGTGTGTCATTGCGAGGAGCGAAACGACGAGGCAATCTCCCGATGATTCATGGCCAAACTTTTGGATTTGTAACTTTGTCACTTTTTTAAAAAGGAGCGGGGTTTTTTGATGAAGTCATACAACATAGCCGTCATTCCCGGCGACGGAACAGGCCCGGAAGTGGTCCGGGAAGGCATCAAGGTACTTGACGCCGCGTGCGCGAAGCACAAGGTGAAGCTGAACTACGTCAATTATGATTTCGGCGGCGAGCGCTATCTGAAAACGGGCGAGACGCTCCCGGACAGTGCGCTTGACGAATTGCGCAAGCACGACTCCATTTATCTCGGCGCCATCGGCCATCCCGACGTGCAGCCCGGTATTCTGGAGGTCGGCATCCTGCTCAAGGCGCGCTTCGCGCTCGACCAGTACATAAATTTACGGCCTGTCAAGCTGTACCCGAACGTCGAAACGCCGCTCAAGGATAAAAAGCCCGAGCACATCGATTTCGTGGTGGTGCGGGAGAACACGGGCGGCATTTACACCGGCATCGGCGGCGTGTCGCGCAAGGGCACGCCCCAGGAGGTCGCCACGCAGGTCATGGTGTACGACCGCCAGACCGTTGACCGCTGCCTGCGCTATGCGTTCGAGCTCAAGAAAAAACGCAACGCGGGCAATGCACACTACGCGGCGAAGCCGATCACGCTGGTGCACAAGCGCAACGTGCTGACCCATTGCGGCGACCTGTGGTTCCGCGCATTCGAGGAGATGGGCGCAAAGGAATATCCTGGGCTCAAACGGGACTACAACCATGTCGACGCGGCGAATATGTGGTTTGTCAAGAACCCCGAATGGTTCGACGTCGTGGTCACCGAGAACCTGTTCGGCGACATCATCACCGACCTGGCGGCCATGATCCAGGGTGGCCTGGGCATTGCGGCGGGCGGCAACATCAACCCGCAGGGCGTATCGATGTTCGAGCCCATGGGCGGCAGCGCGCCCAAGTACACGGGCAAGAACGTGATCAACCCGCTCGCGGCGATCGCAGCCGGCGGAATGATGCTTGACACTTTGGGAGAAACGGCCGCGGGAAGCGCAATTGAACGGGCGATATTTGATGCATTGTCATCCGGCAAGATCAAGAGCCTCGCGGCGGGAAAAATGGGGATGAGCACGAATGAAATGGGTGATTTTGTCGCGTCGTTCGTGAGATGATAAAAAAGATCTGGGCGCCCCGCCGAAGCGGTGGCTGATCAGAGGAGTAATAATTGGTTTGATGTGACAATAAGGAATTCGATCGGAGTAACGGGAGTGGTTTGACAAATAAGATATCCGCCGAAGCGTTAGGTGGACCGGAGGGTGAGCGAGAGCGAATTGCCGGCCGGCCCCGCCGCGGCAGCGGCATCGGGCGGTCCGGCAACGAGGCGAATAGCCGAGCCCGGAGGGAGACCGGCCCGAGCCTGAGTCTTGACGAAGGCGAGGGAAACGCCCAAATTTATAGGTAATAATAATAAGAAGAAGAAATAAAAAATGAATCAACCAAAACAAATCCAAATCTACGACACCACCCTGCGCGACGGCAACCAGGCGCTCGGCATAAGCCTTTCCGTTTCCGACAAGCTGCGCATCGCGGCGCGGCTGAGCGACCTCGGCATCCATTACATCGAGGGCGGGTGGCCCAACGCGACCAACAATGCCGACGTCGACTTTTTCAAACGGGTGAAAAAGCTCGGGCTCGCCTCGAAGATCGCGGCGTTCGGGTCAACGAGGAGGCCGCGCCACACCTGCACAAGCGATCCGTATGTACAGATGCTGCTTAAGTCCGGCGCGCCCGTGGTGACGGTGTTCGGGAAATCGTGGGACCTGCACGCGACCAAGGTGCTCAAGGTGACGCTCGAGCAGAACCTGGAGCTCATCCACGACACGGTCTCGTACCTGTCAAGGCGCGTCGACGAGGTGATCTACGACGCCGAGCATTTTTTCGACGGGTACCGGCACAACAAGGACTACGCGCTCGAGACGCTCGCGGCGGCGCAGGACGCGGGCGCCGGCGTGATCGTGCTGTGCGACACCAACGGCGGAACCCTGCCGGACGAGTTCGTTGACACATGGCGCGCCGCGAAGCGCGCCGTGCGCTGCGGCCTGGGCGTGCACACGCACAACGACGCGGGCTGCGCCGACGCCAACTCGCTGCTCGCGGTGAGCGAGGGAGCGGTGCAGGTGCAGGGCACCATGAACGGCCTCGGCGAGCGCTGCGGCAACGCGAATTTGTGCACCGTCATACCGGACCTGCAGCTCAAGCGCGGCTGCGCCGTGCTCGCGCCGCAGGCGCTGCAGAAGCTCACCGAGGCGTCGGTGTTCGTTTCCGAGGTGGCCAACGAGGCGCACAACATGCGCCAGCCCTACGTGGGCGAATGCGCGTTCACGCACAAGGCGGGCGCGCACGCCGACGGTGTGCGCAAGGCCGAAGAATCGTTCGAGCACGTGAAGCCCCAGAGCGTGGGCAACACGCGGCAGTTCGTGGTGTCGTCGCAAGCCGGGCAGAGCACCATCCTCCAGAAGCTCTCGCAGGCGAGGCCGGGACTCGGCAAGCACCATCCCGTGGTGAAAAAACTGCTGGCGAAAATAAAAGCGCTCGAGGGCGACGGCTACCAGTTCGAGGCGGCCGACGCGTCGTTCGAGCTCATCGCCCAGGAAATGCTGGGGCGGATTGCCGAGACCTTTGAGTTCAAAGGGTTCAGGGTGATCGAGGAAAAGCGCGAGAGCGGCGACGTGTTTTCTGAGGCGACGATAAAACTCAAGAAGGACGGCGTGTACGAGCACACCGCGGCCGAGGGCGACGGGCCGGTCAACGCGCTCGACAACGCGCTGCGCAAGGCGCTGGTAAAGTTCTACCCGAACCTGCGCGAGGTGAAGCTCGAGGACTTCAAGGTGCGCGTGCTTGACGGAAAAGAAGGCACCGCGGCAAAGGTGCGCGTGCTCATCGAGTCGTCGGACGGCCGCGACCGGTGGGGTACCGTGGGCGTGTCCACCAACGTCATCGAGGCGTCGTGGCTCGCGCTCATCGACAGCCTCAAATACAAGCTCATGAAGGACGGGCTCGCGGAAGCGGACGGAAAGATACGCAAGGACGATAGGCCTCGAAAGCGGCAAAAATAGATAAACCGGAGAAACGCTATGGCAAGGAACATCGACTGGAAAAACCTCGGCTTTCAGTACCTGCAGACCGAGCATTATGTCAAATGCGAATTCAAGAACGGGAAATGGGGCAAGATCCATACTTGCACCGATCCCCGCATCACGCTCCACATCGCGGCGACGTGCCTTCACTACGGCCAGGCATGCTTCGAGGGGCTCAAGGCGTTTTGCCGCAAGGACGGCACGGTTGCCATGTTCCGGCCCGACGAGAACGCAAAGCGCCTGATAAGCTCGGCGCGCCGCCTCGTGATGGAGCCGCCGCCCCAGGAGCTTTTTCTTTCCGCGGCGGAGAAGCTCATCATGCTCAACAAAGCGTACGTACCGCCCTACGGCACGGGCGCGAGCCTGTATCTGCGACCGGTGCTTGTCGGCAGCAGCCCGCACATCGGCGTGCACCCGTCGGAGGAATACGTGCTCATCATGCTCGCAACGCCCATGGGGCCGTATTACAAGAACGGGTTCTACCCGGTCAAGGCCTACATCCAGGAGCAGTACGACCGGGCCGCGCCCAAGGGCGTGGGCAACATCAAGGCCGGCGGCAACTACGCTGCAGGCATGATGGGCGATCTTGACGGAAAAGAAAAAGGCTACCCCATCTGCCTGTACCTTGATTCCGCCACGCATAAGTACATCGACGAGTTCGGCACGTCGAATTTTCTGGCCATCACCACGAAGGGCGCGTATGTCACGCCCGAATCAACGTCGGTGCTCCCGAGCGTCACCAACATGAGCCTGCAGGTGATCGCGAAGGACTTCGGCCTCACGGTCGAGCGCCGGAAAATTCCGGTCACCGAGCTTTCACGGTTCGCCGAGGTGGGCGCCTGCGGCACCGCGGTGGTGATCACGCCCGTGTATTCCATCCGCTACGGGAAAAAGCTCTTTACTTTCGGCAAGGAGCACGAGGCTGGTCCGACCTTGACAAAACTGTACAACGAGATAACGGGAATCCAGTACGGCGAGATCAAGGACAGGCATCACTGGATGTACAAAGTAGATGTAAAGTAATTACAATTTTGGTGGGGGAAGTCTCCCCCTGGGTCCAGCCAACCGGCGTCATGTAGGGGCGCATCATCATGCGCCCCTTTTTATTTCGCCGCCGGTTGTCTGGACCCACATCCCCTCTTTGGCGCCGAAACTCCCACGGTGTGCGAGCTTCTGCAGTGGCTGGCGACCCGATTGCGGCAGTGCAGGCCTTACACGGTGGAAGAAGAATATTATAGTTTTTAGGATGCCTGAAATATTTGTACTTTACAACTGCGGGTCGCGGGTGCGCCCAGCGGATGGATGAATCTTGCAACTGACGGTACCCGGCCGCACCCAGGAGAGGAAAGCGCCTGCCCAACTGGGAAGGGCGGAAAGCGCTGCCGAGGACCCCGCAGTCCCGCAAGGGACGAGGAGGCCGAGGCCGGGGGAGAGGTATCTCCCCCGGAAATGATTTAAATTATTCTATATATCCCTGCAGCTCACACTTTTCATACCCCCGCAAATACCTCAAATAATAAATCCACTTCATTATGCTCAGATGGTCAAATACAAATCTGTAATACCTGCCCGCATAGATAAATTCCACGATGTCCTTTTTCTGGATCACCACGTTCGAAAGTTTCTGCACGTCGAACATCAGCGGATCGCCGGCTGGATCATCGGGATAAAAGGAGAGCGTGCTTGCGATAAGGGAAAGCGAGCCGTTGCCGGCAGGGGAGAACGAGGCATTGGTGTCGCCGGTCAGCATCGCGACGCCGTCGCTTTTTGCAAGCACCGCGCCGGCGCCGGCGGTCCTTATTTTTTCGATCACCTTCTGCCGGTGTAAAAGCGCCCAGTCGAACAGGTCGGCGCAAGATTGTGTCGCATTTTTCCCGGGCGTCAATCTGCAGGTCGCGCTGATCGTCCACGACGAGCCGCAGGCGCCGCAGGCGATCGTGTCGCCCGACGCCGAAAGCGTGTCTTCCGCTCCGCAATGCATGCACGTCCACACGAAACGCTCCAGGCCCTCGGCCAGTCTCCTGCCGGAAAAAATCGCATCGGTGTTTGACGGATCTTTGATGTCGTTATGCTCGATGAACGTCCGCATTTTGTCAAACAATTCGTCATCGGAAAGGGCCTTTATCTGGCCGGGGTCAAGACTTTTATAGGTTACGGTGATGCGACCCTTGCGAATGGAATCGGCCCACCACGGTTTGGTGAGAAAGTTTCCCGCAACGCGGCAGAGCACGAGGCTTGCCCCGGTCCTTCGCACGATTTTCTCTATGCCCCTGTAAATAAGCTGGGTCTCGCCGTCCCAGGTGGTCTGTCCTTCGGGGAAGATGCACACCGGACACCCGTCTGACAAAAGGGAAACGGTCTTCTTTATGGCCTTGAAATCGGACGCGCCTTTCTTTTTGGGAAACGCGCCGATGCTCTTCAGGTACCACCGCGAGACTGCGCCCCGGGTGAACGCCTCGTCGTTGCACATGATGGCGAATGGGTACCTGCTGTAGTACCCGATGATCCACGGGTCGAAGAAGGTTCCGTGGTTCGACACAACGACGAACGGCGGCTTGGGAAAGGGGTCGGAATCCTTTGTCTTGCTAAAATGGAACAGCGGCATGAGGTACCCGCGCACGAAAACGCGGGAGAAGATGTTCCACATGATCCAACGGTATAGGTAAATAAGCCTGTGTTTCATTCAAGGATCCAAAAAAAATCACCACGGAGAAACAAAGGACACCAAGAAGAAAAAAAACCTCTCCTCAGGAAGGCAAAGATGCCTAAAAAATAAGTATCGGTTACTTTGCGTGCTTGGCGAGACAATTTTCCCCTGCGCTCCCTATGCCTCTATGGTGAAATTTTTAAACATTAAACCTAAAGAAAACAATATCCCCGTCTTTAATCACATAGTCTTTTCCCTCAGCCCTTACCTTGCCCGCCGCCCGCAGGGCGGCTTCCGATTTGTAATGCTCCAGCTCCTCCAGCGTGAACACTTCGGCGCGGATGAACCCCTTTTCAAAATCGGAATGAATGATCCCGGCTGCCTTTACGGCGTGGGTGCCTTTTGCTATGGTCCATGCGCGGTTTTCCTTTGGCGTTGCCGTGAAAAACGTCTCAAGGCCGAGCAGCCGGTAAATCGCCTGCGCGAGCAAGGCAAGTCCGGATTTGTCAAGGCCAAGCCCGGCCAGGAACTCCGGCCGCTCCTGCTCGGGAAGGTCGGCGATTTCGGCCTCTATTTTGCCGCAGATGCGCACCATGTCCGCGCCGTTTGCCGCGGCATACTTTCGCAGCGCAGCCGCGTGAGCATTGTCCTTAAGCGCGGCATTTTCATCGACGTTGGCAACGTAGAGAACCGGTTTTGCCGTGAGAAGGTTGAGCTCGGCAAGTGCAATGGATTCTTCCGCGTTCGTGGGCATTTTTCTCGCGGGAACGCCGGCGCCGAGCGAATCGAATGCCTTTTGAAAAACCGCCAGCTGCTCCTTGAGCTCCTTGTCGCCGGATTTTGCGGCTTTTTCCACGCGGGAAATGGCGCGCTCCACCGTTCCCAGGTCGGCGAGCATGAGCTCGGTCTCGACAAGGCCCGCGTCGCGCACCGGATCAATGCCGCCTTCCACGTGCACGATGTTGCTGTCTTCAAAGCAGCGCACCACGTGCACCACGGCATTCACGTTTTTTATGTGGCCGAGAAACTGGTTACCGAGGCCCTCGCCCTTTGACGCGCCCCTCACGAGTCCCGCAATGTCAACGAGCTCCAGAAACGCGGGAACCACTTTTTGCGTGGGACACAGCAGCGTGACGCGGCTGAGCCTGTCGTCGGGCACGGCCACGATGCCCGTGTTCGGCTCGATGGTGGTGAACGGGTAATTCTCCACTTGCGCCCTGCCGCTGCACAGCGCGTTGAACAAGGTGGATTTGCCCACGTTGGGCAGGCCCGCGATGCCCGCGGAAAGTCCCATGAAAATTCCCAGAGTTGATGTGGCCTTAAAGCGCCTTTAAAAATTGTTTTATGATAATGTCATCCCCGCGAAAGCGGGAATCCATCCTCGTATTCCAGAGGAGAAGATGGGCTCCCGCTTTCGCGGGAGTGACAGGTGTCCATAATATTTTTAGAGGTTCTCTTGATTGTGTTCCTAATATAGCATCCGCATGATTCTTTGCTCAATCCTAATATTATTTCCTTGCCCCGCCAGGGCGCTTCGTTCTACATTACAGAATGGATGAAAACGCTTTTGTGGAAATATTACTTCTGGGCCGTGCTGGCGCTCGACCTGGTCTCGTTCATCATGCCGTATGAGCGCCGCGTGTGGGAAATGGTCGACATGGGATTTTTTCTCGTCGCGCTCGCCGGCCTGTTCGGTTTTTGCTGGAAAAAGCAGCTTGTAGCCAGGCTTTTCTGGCGGATTTTCTTCGCGGCTTTTCTCTGCTGGATACCGGTGTATTTTTTCGTGTTCCCGCCCGCTTCCGTGCAGGCGGACATCGGAAAAGCCTCTCCGGTCGCGGTTTTCGCGCTCGCGGCCGTGACCATCGCGTTGCATGTGCCGATGTTCGCGGGATTGTTTTTGTATGGGTTTGGGAGGGGGGAGATTTGGGAAGGGTCGTGTTAAAATGAAGAAATCTTCGCAAGGGATAAAAATAAGGTGAGATGTTTCGCTAATACAAATACTTGAAAAAATAAAGGCCGGTAGGGTTTTCCTAAAGGGTTGTTATCAATTTTGGTCGGAAAGAAGAAATATCGGAGAAGCTCTCTCGCCCAGCTGTTGTTTTTCCTAAATGTCAACTTAATTGCCGCTTTGCATCATTATTTTCCCCTTTTGGCAAACACGCCCATGAAAAAATCGCTGGCGATCCCCCCACGCCTCAAAAGTTCCATTTCGGTTTGAATGCAACGGTCAACAATGCGCATCGCCTCGGGATCATCATCAGTAAAATTTGCGCCGATGTCGTGGAACAGCGGGCACAACACCGGGCCGCCGATCTCCTTCAACTCGAGCGTTTCAAAATGTTTGTTTAGAAGCGGCCTGATTTTTTCCGATTCCACGGCCTCGGAGGGATCGGCGAGGTACATGCGGAGCAGGCCCGGCCGCTGCACGTGCTTTTTTACTTTGTCAAGTTTCCATAATTTCCGGTAGCGCTCGGGCATCTGCCGCAGCAGCTCATTGGCCTGGCGCAGCTGCGCATCCGGCCACTGCAGCCGGTTTTTACCGGCGTATTCGTCAACGATGAAGAGGCCGCCCGGCTTCAGGCAATTATTGACAATAGCGATAACCTTTTCCATGCGCGAGAAATGGTGCAGGGAGTGCTGGACAAAAACCGCGTCGAAATAGCCGGCCGGCAGAGTAATATTCGAAACGTTCCCGGCCGCAAAGGTAATTTCAGAATGGCGGTTTTCGGCCGCGAGATTGTTGGCGAAGGCAACCAGCTTCGGCGAAAGCTCTATCCCGCGGAATTCCCTGAACCGGCAATACCCGGCCCAGCGCAGTTCGTTGTAGCCGCGGCCGGAGCCCAGGGAAAGGGCAATCAGCGGCTGCCGCGCTTTAAGATATTTTTCCGCGATGTAGTCGTAGTATTCCCTGTTTGAGTTACCGGTGGTGATCAAACTGATGTGCGTCTGGATCCGGTTGATGTTTCCCCATTCCTTGCCGGGGAGGTCGATGCTGCTCCAGGCCGCCCTGGTGCGGGAGCTCTTGCGTAATCGGAACCGGGACAGCAAGTCGCGCAGCGGAAACCGCAGCGCCTCATGATAGAGGTCGATGAGGTCCTGGATATGGATGATGTTCCTGAAATCAATCATGGGCCCCAAAATAAATCCGGCGGAAATACAAGGTTGTTGCGTTTGGCTGGCATTTCCTTAGACGATACTCTGGCGGGGGAATCCCCCCTTTGAGAAATTTCAAATTACTAAATGAGAAATCAACCTCTTTGGATTTTCCATTGGACAATCATTGATTGTCACCGGACGGCCGACCCGAGCCTGAGTCTTGACGATGGCGAGGGGAACGCCCAACTCATTAATTTACTTAATACAACTCGCTCATCAATTCCCAAAGCCCCTGAATCGCCATGGCGGTGGTGTCGCCCTTGAGCGCCGTTTCGTTCCGGACGTCGGTGCCGTTGCCGAAAATGGTGTTGCGGCCGGCAAGGGGCCGCGACCCGATCTGCAGGCACACGCCGATCGTGTTGCTGGTGATGACGTTGTCCACGAGCACCGGCGTGGCAAAGTCCGCGACAACGCCGTACACGTTGCGGAAGAATTTGCAGTCCTTCACGTGGGGCGCGGCCTGCTTGGTGCAGTACAGGCCCACGTGGTTGCCCGCGAATTCGCACGAGTCAAACACCGGGCCCGCCTCCCACACCAGGCCGCGGTACATTCCCTCGAACCGGCAGTTGCGGCAGTAGGCGCCGGCTCTTTTCCCGTAAATCAAAAAGCCGCACCAGCAGGGCGGCGCGACCGCGCCGTGCGGCCGGTTAACGCAGGTGAAGGTGATGGGCTCGGCTGCCGTGCCCCGCGCGATGAGCAGTCCGCGCACCACGAACTTGTAATAGCCGGAGAATTTGATGGTGGTGCCGGGTTTGATGACGCAGGTGAGAGATTCTGGGACTTCAAAGGTGCCGGTGAGGACGGTGTCGCGGGAAATGGTGAACGATTCGTTTTTAGCCGATGCAGAGGTTAAGGCAGATAAAATGATAACGATTGTTGATATAAAAGTTTTCATAATAATAATAGTTTACAAAATAAAAAAAATAATTTTTTCCCAATTAACGGCTCTCCGCGGGTGCGCCTGGCAGTAGTGTGAATCTTGGCACTGCCGGTACCCGGCCGCACCCAGGAGAGGGGAGTGCCGATACTTCTCCCCCGGAAATTCTTTATTTCATCAATTGTAAATCGACATCTTCCTTCAATGAAATTTTAAAGCCGCCCTGCCCCGCCTCGGGCACCACAAAATGTATCGACGCGCTTTGGAGCGTTTTGCCGGTCACATTGATGATGGCATTGCCCGTTCCGCTGCCCTTTGTGGGCATTTTGTCAAGCATGCCCGCGGTGTCGGGGTTCTTTAATTCCACTTGGTAGGTGAACTTCCAGCGCACCAGCGCCAGCGTGGCATGGTTGCTGTTTGTAAACAAGCTGTCGAGCGAGAACGACTGGAACAGGTGGCCCGCGGCAGTGCCGTGCTTTGTTTCGAGCGGGATTGTCTTTTCCCGTTCCCAGGCGGAGCCTGTGCGGACTTTTATCTTGGGAAGCGCGGGAACCGTTTTCGCAAGGTCCTTGAAAAGGTCCCATTCCCCGATCCGGACCAGCGGCAACGAGGAGGAATCTTCAGGAACGATCACGCCGTCGTTAAGCGCGCAGACAAGCCTGACACCCTTTGCCTGCTCCACCAGGTTCTGCAGGTCGGCCTTGCTGAGGATGTCGGAGGACACCGCAACAGAGCCGACCGCCGCGTGAAGGCGACTCTTGTCGGATGAATCAACGGTGCCGAAAAGCGTGCAGCGCGCCACGCTGGAAAACGCCCGCTGCGTGTCAGCGGAAGCCACCGTGCCGCTTGCCGCCGCGGTAAGGCTGTAGCGCCAGGTTTTTTGTTTTGAAAAGTCAAGCGAAAGGCTTACGCTGGAATGATCCGCGCATCCGCAAAAAGAAATGCAGGCGAGGAGGAAGTAGATATGTTGTTTGTTGATTTTCAAATGAAAACTTCTCTATTATGGATGATAGTGCGTGATAAAGAACCTTATGTGTTTCTTGTAAGGTAAAATAATTATTGAAAAGACCTAATAATAAATTGATAGGGAAGATTGTTGCTTTGAAAATTGAAAATGTCGCAGGGGGCATCGCATTCCGGCTTTTTGACCGAAATCGTTAAAAACATTTTTTATCGTCCGGATTATTCTTTATTTTTTCAATACGCCACAGGCTCAACGGTTTTCGCTTCAAGATGTGGGGAAGGTATTGTCAATGAAACTCTTGCATGGTATAATCAAGTTGAAAAATCCGACTCTTTCTAATAGAGAATTTCAAAACAAGTGTCATGCGTTTCAGGCATAAGGGATAAAATGTTCTTCAGGATACACCCGACAAAATTGAGCCGCCGAGTCATGGCGGTCGTCGCCGGGTGCGTCCTATGGTGCTGCGTGTTTCCGGCACTGGCGGGAGGCCCTTCGGACAAAACCGCGAACGCGCTCATTCAGACGGCCGATGCGCAGTTCAGGGAAAGGCACGACAGCGCCGGCGCTGAAACCTGCATTAAAATATACCAGCTGGACAACGTTCCCTACCGGCAATACCTCATCAATGCCGGCGAGGGGTTTGAGCGGGCGGGGATGAAAGCCTTGGCCAAAAAAGCATACACCGAGTACCTTGAAAAATACGGGGCCGACCCGCGCGCGGTATCTCATCTTGCAATCCTCGAATTCGGCGACCGCTATTACGGCCGCGTGGTTGACCTGCTCACGAGAATCCCGCTGCAGGTGGCGGCGCAGGACCAGCTGTGCATGATCCTCGCCGAATCGCACAACGAGATGGGTCAGTTCGACAAGACCGTTGCCCTGCTTTCCCAGCCTAAATACCAGAAGAACAGGCAGGCGCTCGAGCTTCTGGCATTTTCAAGCGCGCGCCTGCACGACTATGCCGCGTCGCTGTCGTGCTACGAGCGGCTGCTCGCCTTTGCCCCTGCCGAAAAAAAAACCGAGTATGTTTTCCGCATGGGGCAGGTGTACGAAGACATGGGCGAGAAAGACAAGGCCATGCAATGCTACCAGAAAAATCTGGCCGACTATCAGCCGCATTGGCCCACCTATGAGCGGCTCGCGGCAATGCTGCTGCAGGACCGGCTTTTCCAGCAGGCGCAGCAGCTGCTCGAAAAAGCAATCTCGCTGCCCAATGCAAAGCCGGTGTTTAAAAAAATGCTGGGCCAGAGCCTGGCGGAACAGGGCGACAGACCGTCCGCCGTCAACTGGTACCGGCAGTACCTTGATGCGGTGCCCGACGATTCAACGGCGTGGTGCGAGCTCGGATCGGTCTTTTTTCAGCAGGAGCATTTTCAGGAGGCGGTCGAGGCGCTTAAAAAGTCCGTTGCGCTGCAGCCGCTGAACGCCGAATGCCTGATCATGCTCGGCACCTGCTACTGCAGGCTCAACGACTCGGCTTCGGCGGTCGCGCCGCTCGAGACCGCGCGCACCATTAACAAATACGACATCAGGGCGCTCTCGCAGCTCGCCGGATACTACCGCATGAAGCACGACAGCAAGAACATCGCAAGTGTGCTCAAGGACTGGACCATTGCAGACCCGAAGAATTCCCAGCCCAAGTTCGAGTTGGGGAATATGTATATGTGGGACCAGAAATACCGGGACGCGATCCCGGTGCTTGAAGGCGCGAGTGAACTCGACAGTACAAACCTGCAGATACACCTCATGCTGGCAAAGGCCTACGAAAAGACCGGCAACGAATCCGCCAGGCTCCTGCACCTTAAAAAGGCGGTCACCTACGGATCAGGCAGCGCGGATGCCCAGTATGAATACGGACGGTTCTTCACGGCCCGCAACCAATTCACCTATGCGCGGCAGTTCCTGGCAAAGGCCGCCGCTCTTGACCCGAACAGGGCGGCGGCGCATTACGAGTTCGGCCGCGTGCTTTTTGCGCTGGGAGAAAAAGACAGCGCCCTTCAGCATTTCAACACCTGCCTGCAGATCGAGCCCAACAACAACGCGTATATCGTGCAATTCGTACAGGCCGCTCACGACGTGGGAAGAAAAGAAATGGCGCTTGACTACATCACCAAGGCGCTTGCCCGCGACACGGCCAATCCCGAGATACTCCAGTGGACCGGGGTATTGTACCGGGAATGCGGGTACGACGACACGGCAAAGCAGATCCTTCTCAAGGCGATCACGATCGACAAGAACTGCGCGTCCTGCTATAAATACCTCGCCGACATCTACCGCACCAACGCCGATTACGACCTTGCGGTGAAATTCTACAAGCAGTCGCTTTCCGTGGGAAGTTTCAGCGAGGCCGCATCCATAGGCCTTGGCGTGTCGCTGATGCTGTCGGGCGATCTCGACCGCGCGCTCATGATGTTCGAAAAGATTTTTTCGGAAAATCCCAAGGGCGAGGAGGCGCTGTACCGCCTGTGTTCCGTTTACATCCGCATGGACAGCCTCGACATCGCCAAGACGCTTTACACCCGCTACGAGGCCGGCCGCAAAAGCGCGTGGCTGCGCCTCATCCAGGGCGAACTGGCGGAGGAAGAAAACAGGTTCGATGACGCGCTCGCCGCATACAATGCCGCCGTCGCGATCATGCCCGAAAACGCTCTCGCGCACGCGGGCGCGGGCCGCATCAACCTTGTCAAGAAGCAGTTTGAAAAGGCGGCGGAAAATTTCGGCAGCGCGCTCGCCCGCGACGCGCACAACGTCGACTTCACGCTCTGCATGGGCAAGGCGTACGAGGGAATGGGCCAGAGCCAGGCCGCCTTCGACCTTTACACCGAGGTGGAGAAGAAATCGCCGAAGAACCCCGAGGTGTTTTACGTGATGGGCCGCGCCCTGAGCAGGCAGAAGCTGCACGACAAGGCACTCGCCACGCTCCTGCACGGCATTGAGGTCAGCCCCAAATACACGGCGCTGTATTTCGGTCTGGGCCACGAATACCGCGCGGTGGGGAAGTTCAAGGAATCTATTGAGTCGTTCAAGAAGTGTGTGAGCAACAAAGCCGACGAGAAACGGTATATCGACGCCTATAAGATCATCGGCAACATTTACTACAGCGACCTCAAGGATAATGGAAAGGCAAAGGAGTTTTTAAACAAATATATAAAGGCGGGCGGGAAGGACGACAAGGTGAATGAGATGCTGAGCAGCATAAAATAATGTCGACAAACTCTCCGATGTTGACAGTTTGCAGTTGACGTCGAAATAAACAATGTAAATTTGTGCCAGCCTTTCGGCTTGGCTTAGAATAAAATCCGCGGATTAATCCTCATTATTGACTTTGTCACTTTGTTATTCTGTCACTTTTTTAATAATCCGCAATAATCTCCTCCCCATTGACAATCACCAACCTCACCTCTGGTTCCCCGAGTATCAGTTCGTCCAGCAGTGCATTTCCCGGCTTTTGCGGAAACCGCACGCCCACGATGTCGGCCGTCATGCCCGGCGCAATGGCGCCGAGCTCTTCTTCCACGCCCAGCGCCCGGGCCGGGTTGACCGTGATCCACCGCAGCATTTCCGCCGCCGGGACATGGGGATATTTTTGGCGCGCGCAGAACAGCTCGTCGAACAGGTTGCCGGAGCGCTCGCACGACAGGCTTTCGGTCGCGGCGCAGATGAGAACCCCGCGCTTCATGGCCACGTCAAGCGGGAACGCCTTGTGGCCCGCCTCCTGTGAATACTGGAAGCAGAGCACCGCGGCCGCCTGAAGCTCGGCGAGCCGCTCGAGCTCCCTGCCGTTGACATAATTGCAATGGAAGCAGATCGCGTTGGGCGGGATCAGGTTGTTGGCGAGCGCAAAATCCATCGAGCCCTGCGTCACCTTGCCGAAAGGCCAGGCCTTTTTTCTGGTGATGTGGAAATACAGGTCGCCCGTCTGGTCCGAAAACGCCTGGAGCTCTTCTGCGCTTTCCGCGACATGGCATGACCACAAATACCCGTGCCGCCTGCCGAATTCGGCAAGCGAAGCGTGCGCCTTCGGGGACAGGGAATACAGGGCATAGGGCCCGGCTCCGGTCCGGCCGCTTTTCGCCGGCTTGCCGATGCGCGCCGAAAGCGACGGCACAAGCTTTTCCTCTTCGTCAACGCTTTCCGGATGCGCTTCGTGGAACACGAACGAATGCAGCGGCTCGGCCGCGAGCACGCGGGGGGAAATGCCGCGCCGCGAACTGTCGGCCGCCGTGGTGATGCCGTGCGAAAGCAGTTCCCGGCCGCCGAGCCGCACCGCGTTTTCGATGCCCGCGTCCGGCACCTGCCGCAGCCGCGTCGCGCGCTTGGCGATCCACGACGCAAAGGTCTCCTCCTCGGCCTTGGGAAGGTCGCGCAACGCGTTTTCCTCGAGATGGGTGTGGATGTTGATGAGGCCGGGAAGAAGGAGCATGTCGCCCAGGTCGACCATGCGCTCGTTTTCCGCGCGCCTTGCCCAGCTTTTCGGCCCCGCGCTCACGATGCGCCCGCTGTCGACCGACACCGCGCCGTTGTGCAGGATTTCAAACGAGGGGAGAAGGATCCATTTCGCGAGGTAGAGGGTGGTCATAGGAATAGTGTATCACAAAAAATGAGGAGAAAGTATAGTGATAGGTTTTTGTTCAAGATAAATAAAAAAATAATACTTTGAAGGGGGAAGGTTCCCCCTGGCCCCCGGCTTCCGCCGCCTCATTGACAAAAAATAAGAATGAAAGGCTGGCGGCGGCGATCCGGGGGCACACCCCCTCCTGGGTGTGGCCGGGTACCGGAGTGGCAAGATTCATCCTTCAGCTGGGCGCACCCGCGGAGTGCCGCTGAAAAAGTGTCCTTTTTCATGATAAAATCTTGCAAGTGAAGAGGGAAATCAAAAAAGGCTGATGATGCGATTGGAGCCACAGATACTTTTTGACCAATCGGAACGCCCATTTTTCCGAATCTGATTTGAGATATAAGCTATTCAATCCACGGAAAATTCGATTTTAACAAATCCTTAACAATAGGCAATATGGCGCCGGTATATTTCTCGTTTTTGACCGAACCCTGCGGGGGAATGTGGACGAACAGCACACGCCGCACCTTCGTCCCCAAAAAAGTATACAAGGCATTATTGCATAAGTAAATCCCAGCATCCGCGCTGATCGAAACCGGGAAGGCGAATTCGCGGGGGTCCGTCATTGAACAGCAGAACCTTGAAAGCCGTTTGGAGGGCCCGCCCTGCTCTATCTCGCCGGTTGCGGTTTCGCCGGCATTGTCCGCGCCGCCGCGGAGATTGGCGCCGACGGTTTCGAGTTTGACAAAGTCCCCATTGCCTTCTCCCACAGCAAAAACCATGTCCGGGCCGAATGATTTGACCGCGGCAAGGCCGGCACGTTCTACCTCGCCCCACAGCACATCCATGACAACGGTTTTAATTTTATACGGCGACTTCCAGGTTTTCAGGAATTTGATAATGGTTTCGCTGCCGTTTACCGGACGGCCCGCAAAAGGTTTGAAGGCGGTAAAGAGGATTTTAGGAGGGCGGGGAATCATTTGATTTGTTAACAGCCCTTTTTTTGAAAACCTGGTTCTTATCGGACCTTAAAAAAAATGTCGTGACGACCCACGCGTAAAATCCCCAAGGTACGAACCGTATAAAAAGGTACAGGGCCTTGTTCCAGAAACCAGGCACGACAACGATCTTTTTTCCCTTCTTCAGCGCAGCAAGAGATTCGGCAACCACATCGTCGCTCGACATCCACCGCACCGGGCCCGCGTTTTTGAGTTGAGCAGGGGCAAGGTCGAGTTTGGCATGGAAATCGGTGCGCGTGAATCCGGGGCAGAGCGCTTGGACCTTAATCCCCTGCCTGCGCAACGACAGTGAAAGGGATTTGGAAAACCCGTTGAGAAAGGACTTTGTCGCGGAATAAATTTCCGATCCCGGCAGCGGTAAAACCGCCGCAAGCGAGGAAACATTGATGATGACGCCTTTTTTCGCGGCGATCATCCTGGGAAGCGCGGCATGCGTCATCAGCACCGTCGCCGCAGCGTGCACCTGTATCATCCTGCCGATGTTTTCCGGGCTTTCGATTGCAAAAGCGTTTTTAAGGCCGAAACCGGCGTTATTGATGAGGATGTCGATGCGGGCAAGGGACTTGACAAGAGAGATAAGGCCGTCGAGGTCTTTTTTCTCGCCGAAGTCCGCGATCACCACCTTCACCGAGGTGCCGTAATGCGATTCAAGCTCCGCCGCGAACTTCTCGAGGATCTGCCTGCGCCTTCCGGTAATGACAAGGTCGTATCCCTGCGACGCAAGGCTTTCGGCAAACGACTTTCCTATGCCGCTGGTGGCACCGGTGATGAGGGCGAGGGGGGTGATGGCCATGGAGATAAAATAGTAACAGAGTGACAAAGTAACAAAGGGGCAAAGTTAAATCAGCGTAAAGCGGTCAGCAATCGGCAGTCAGCGGTCAGAAAGAAAGGTTATTGGAATTTTTTTCTTCTGACCTCACCCCGGCCCTCCTGGCCACCCCTCTCCGAATAGGAGAGGGGATGCGAACCCCTCCATATTTTTTCAAATATCATCCCTTATTAAACCGAAAACCCTAAATGAATGGCGACATATATATTTCAAACCTGTATTTTTACATGGTCTATTAAACTTGTCCGAAAGGAAGATCCATGAAGAGCCATCTGATTGCCGCCATCGTTCTGTTCAACGCGTGCCTCCTGTTTGCGCAGGACAAGGCAGTCCAGAAACCGGTCGGGTCGAATCCCATGGCGCCGTTCCTGCTGATCATCATCATTTTCCTGATTTTTTACGTCCTGATATTCCTTCCGCAGCGGAAAAAGCAGAAGGAAACGCAGACCATGCTCGACAAACTTAAGAAAGGGGACAAGGTCGTGACCATCGGCGGCGTGCTCGGCACCGTGGGCAACGTGAAGGACAGCACCGTGATGGTGAAAATCGCCGACAACACGGTCGTGGAATTCAAAAAGACCGCCATCTCCTCCGTTGTCAGCGATGACAAACCGGAAAAATCAGACGGTACCGACAAGAAGGAAACAAAAGGATAACCGGGATGCTCGAAATCCTTTTATACGGCGATCCCATCCTCCGCAAAAAGGCGAAGCCGGTCGCGGTCTTTGACGCGAAGCTCAGGGCATTTCTCGATGAGATGATAGAGACCATGAAGGAGCGCGACGGCGTGGGCCTGGCCGCTCCGCAGGTGGGCGATTCGAGGAGGATCGTGGTGATCGACGCCACCAAGGGGGAGGCGCCGGCCATGGTGCTTGTCAACCCGGAATTCACCTTCAAGTCAAAGGAGCTTGAGGAGCGCGAGGAGGGGTGCCTGAGCTTTCCCGACATCCACCTCGACATCAAGCGGCCCGCTGTCGTGTCGGTAAAGGCATTCGACGAGAACGGCAAGGAAATCCTCATCGAAAAGGCGGACGGCCTTCTGTGCCGCGCGCTCCAGCACGAGATTGACCATTGCGACGGGCTGCTCATCATCGACCAGGTGTCGCTCCTGCAGCGCAAGCTCCTCTCCAGCAAGCTTAAAAAGATATCCGCCGCGGGTCCGGGCCGGCCGGCCCCTTCGCGCAGGGCAAAAGCCGTTTGAACAGGTTGTTTTTCCGCAAGACCGTTTTGATCCGCCCGCGTTTTCTATATTTGTTTTCAAAAATGACCGCCCGTCTCGCGATCCCGTTTCTTTTTACCGCATTCGCCGTTGTATTGGAGTGCGTGCCGCCCCAGGCGAATGGGTCCCGATGGTATTTTTTGTCATCGCCGAAAAAGAAAGCGCCCCCGCCGCAGCCTGCCGAAACCGGGGCGCAAGTTGCCCAGAATGCCGCACCCGCACCGGATACGATGCGCGACAGGCGGGGCCTTGACAAAGTGCAACCAGCCCCTGTCCAGAAGGAAAATGCGGCGGAAATGCCTTTTCACGTTCCCTTCACCACGGTGCGCATCGTGCTGTTCCAGGGTCTGTCGCAGGCGGCGGTGCTCTCGTCGTCGTCCCTCGACCTTTTGAAAGGCGGCACTCCCGGCGCCGTGTCGCTGCGGGGCGGGGCGGTCATCGAGCGCGGCGACGCGTACGGCAGGGCGTTTTTCCAGGCGCCGGGCCTGGGCAGGATCGTGGCGGCGCTCCCCTGCACCTTGTTTGCGAAAAGCGAATTCAACATTGTAAAGATCGAAAACCTGTCATGCCGCGGATCGGTGATTGTCGCGCCTGAACAGGGCGGCCTTTTCACGCTCGTTAATTTTGTCAACGTGGAAGATTATCTGCGCGGGGTGGTGCCGCTCGAGGTGGGCAAGGGAAGCGACGACATCGTTGAGGCGGTCAAGGCGCAGGCGGTGGCCGCTCGCACCTATACCTACCGAAAAATGCAGGACAACGCGGGTTCGTCCTTTGACCTTTCCGCCACGGTCGCCGACCAGGTGTACGGCGGCGTTGCCGCGGAATCGGAACTCTGCAGCAAGGCGATCCGCGCCACGCGAGGCGAGGTCATGCTGTACGGCGACAGCCTCATCTGCGCCTATTACCATTCCACCTGCGGCGGAAGGACCGCAAGCATCGAGGACGCGTGGAACAAGCCGGCGCAGGGTTACTTGCGCTCGGTTGACGACAACAACGGGATGTCGGGCCCGTTCTGCTCGGCGTCGCCGTCGTTTGCCTGGGAGGAGGTGTGGCCCCTTCCGCAGTTTTCTTATATTGTCAACCGCTATTCGCGGGAGGCGTTCCCGCAGAACCCGGCCTCGGGCGAGGTGCGCGCCGTGTCCGTTGATGCGCGTTTTTCCTGCGGCAGGGTGCGGCAATGCACCGTGCGCACGACAAACGGGACCTTTGTGTACGGCGGCGATAAAATCCGGTTCGTGTTCCGCAGGAACACGGCGGGATTTCCCATTCTCAAAAGCAGCTGCATCACGAGTGTGTCGGTGCAGACGGGCACCGTGACCATGCGGGGCAGGGGATACGGCCACGGCGTCGGAATGTGCCAGATGGGGGCGATTGGCAGGGCACGGGCGGGGCAAACCTATGAAGAAATATTAAAAGCGTATTACACGGGGATAACGGTAAAGAAAGTTGCCGAGTGATGTGAGCCAAAGAATAAAGCCGCAGATGACATGATTCGATATCCGCTTTTTCATTCCACAATTGTTGTCATTACTTTGTACAAGAGCTTATCCTGTTGTATTCGGCGAAATTAAGGGCCCGGCCCGTTTTTTTGGAATCTTCTTTTGTGTAAAGCAATGGCACCTGCCGACCCTTAGGACAGATCGTTCTCTCCGGTGGCGAAGATCCTCGGAAGGCATTTGTGACAACCTATCAGCCACTTCAATTCGGCATAATTGATTCGCTGGGCCGCTTTTTAATCACAAACCTGGCCGAGGTAAATTATACGGTGCGGTTTTTTTACCTGCTCTTTACGGATATGGAGTTTTCGATTCTTCCGGCGTGAGGGTCCTGTCCGCTGACACGGTCGATCTTGGCGTGATCACCCTTACATCCAGCGTTATTCCCGTGCCGTAAAACCTTTCCATTTCATACGATTCCCTTTTGCAAACCGTTTTATTGACATGGAACAGGGCCGATACGAGCATCGTCAAGGGATATAATGTTTTCAGGAGGGATACGGACTCGGCCTTTGTGCAGACTCCGATAAACGGGGCGATTCTGGTAAAGGACACCTTGTTCCAAGACAGTACCGTCCACCAGGATAGGGCCTATGAATATAAAGTGGTTGCAGTTGATAAGCGAGACGATGCGGGGCTGATGAGCGACGGGAGCACGGTGACCGCGACTTCCGTATTCCATTTCATCAATATTTTTACCGGCAATGGATCTGACCGGGGAAAATTCCAAGGCATTTTAGACTTTCGGGTTCTGAAAAATGGCAGAGTGGTTGTGGTCGACGATACCGGTTTTGTCAAGATTTTTAGCAATGACGGCAACCTGCTTAGAAAATTCAGCAACCTCGGATTTTTTCCAACCTGTATCGCAGTTGACGATTCCGGGAATATTTTTTTAGGAAATACCACAGACGTTGATGAAAAGATTATAAAGGCGGATAGTATGGGCATCCTGGCAACCGGATGCACTATGAATGTTTATATGAAGCGTCTTGAATGTGTATATGACCAATTATATGCGGTTGATGTTGGAAACGCAATTCAAGTAGTTGATATTGACTTAGATGCGCTTACAAAATCGTGGCTTTCCATTCCCAATGGATATTTTATTTATTTTGCCGTTGATTCGCTTTCAAGGCAGAGTATTAATAATGGAAACGCCAAAAAAAATATGACTGTGGATACTTCTCGCATTATATTATCAAAATGGAGTCCTTCGGGTGTAGGTAGTTTCGTGGCAATAGGCCCAAAGGCGAATATTTACGTGGTTTCTGACCCGAAAATATTGGTTTTCAAGCTAGCGGGCGACCTGATCGCAAGAATGGAAACAGGAAACATTTTTACGAGCCCGTACAGTTCCCCTCAAGCCGCTTTTCCGGAGAAAATTTCGTTTGATAAAGACGGGAACATGCTTGTAGCCGATTCCGATTATATTAAAAGATATTCTGTGGGTATTAGATGATAAATCCGGGTAATTGATAGATTGCAATTACTGAATGTCCTGCGGAACCGGTCATAAAGATTCGTTTTATAACCGGTAATTTCTCTTGGAGTGAGAGTCGGAAAAAACTCTAATGTTTTTTATTAACTGTCTTGTTGGGAAATAAAATTATTATATTTTACAATTCATGCATTTTTATTGATTATTATAACAAATCCTCATCCATTATTATTTAAAATCCCAGAAGGGGGTACGGTTATGTTTTCTAAAAGCAAGTTACTGGTGCTGTTCCTGGCAGTCTGCGTTTTCGCGGCGCCGGAAACAAAAACGGCAACCAGTGGGCAATTCTCTTTTGTGCAGGGAGTGGGCGTGTACCAGCCCAGGCTGTTCAATTTGGATGCGATGTATTTCACCTGTAAGAAGCTGGTGAACGGAAAAGGGGCCATTTCTTTTTCCTGGTCTCTTCCCGGCATGAAGGCCGACAATGGAAAAATCTCCGTATTCACGGTTGCGGGAAAATTGATTAGGTCGTTTGACATTAAATCTCAGGAGGGAAGGATCTCCTGGAACATGCCTTCCAGAATGGCGAGCGGCGTTTATTTTGCAACGCTCACCTATGGAGCATTCAAGAAAAACGCAAAAATACTTTATTAATGGTCAAATCAAATAAAGGACCTATTGAATAAAACCCAATACAAGGCACCATCCAGGAGGAAATCCATGTTGAAAAAAATCTCTGCACTACTCATTATCTTTTCGGCAAGCATATTTGCTCTGCCTTCCTATCCTACTTATTTGGACAGCGTCGTGGTACCGGTCAAGGTGATTTCCGGTTCGGGAACGACCTGGTCGGGCAAAGTCAATTATTGGCTGCGGGTCGGCGACAATGATTCGCTCAGCATCAGCCTGCAAATCAATCCGGTGGGCGGCGCGCCTGCCTGCAACATCTCCAACACCTCAGGCGATGTGGGCACGATCCAATGGGCAAACGGTATCAACGGAAAGCGCGAGATTTTCTTTGACTGCACTTTTCCCACAGCACCTATGGCCACCGACAAATATACCGCCACGGTTACGATTCTTGCAGACCAGAGCAACCTTGAAAAAACCGCGCGCAATGTACTTGCAGGAATCCCCAATAGCCAGAAATGCGGCATGCTCGCAGGCACAGGATGTTTCTGTACCTTCGATGTGACCGGCGTCACCGCCCCCTCTCCCTTTACCACGGTTGTGGGGTTCCATATGTGTGATGGACCGCTGGGAATCAACATGAGAGACCCCAACCACGTCAAATGTGCCACGCTGTATCCCGCGCCCTCAGCACGCGCAAATGCTTTTGACACGAGCCTTTCCTACCATATCGGACTTGCCATCGGCAGCGAGGCAAAGACCGCTAACCCTCCTTGCGGACAAAATACCATTCAAAATCAAAACGTTAACCTCGCTCCCATGCTCAACATGGTGAGGGACCCGCGCGGCGGCAGGGACTTTGAAACCTATGGCGAAGATCCTTTTCTCACGGCATGGTTGGCGACCGTGGACACGCGCGGCAGGCAGGCTAACGGCATTATTGCCGTGCCAAAACATTTTGTTTGCAACGATCAGGAATTGAACAGGGAAACTTCATCGAGCAATGTGGACGACACAACGCTGCATCAGAGCTATGCCTATCCCTTTGAAATGGTCGTGAGAGAGGCGAAGCCGTGGGGCCTCATGGCCGCCTACAATAAATTAAACGGCACGCTCTGCACCGAAGACACCTCATTGCTCGCCGGCATTGCAAAACGGGAATGGGGGTTCAGGGGATTCATCGTTTCCGACTGGTACACGTGGATGGGACCCGCCGCCATCGGTTCCGGCCTCGATATCGAAATGGACTGGGTCAATATTTTCGGAAAAATGTGCGACGGCACCGTGCCTCAGGATACCATTGACCAGAAGGTCCTTGACCAGTTGCGCGGAAAAATCTGGACTGGCTGTGTAGCGGATTTCAGTGCTTTGAACGGAACAAGCACCATTAACAGTCCTGACCATGATACCCTTGCAGTCAAGGGAGCGCACGAATCGCTCGTGCTGGTTAAAAACGATTCAATTCTTGTGGGCGGCGTAAAACAGGCGCCGCTGCTCCCGCTCAATAAAACGGCCCTTAATTCCGTTGCGGTTGTCGGGCCCTATGCCAATCTGATGAGAATCGGCGCGGAATGCGAGGGCACGAGCGCGCGCGTCGACCCATGTCAAAATGTGATCGTGACACCCCTCACGGCTATTCAGAATAAAATCGGGGCCGCAAAGGTTACCACCACGTGGGCCAATGCCGACGTCGTGATCGTGTTTGTCGGTATTCCTTCCACCCAAGACAATGCCGCGTGCGAGGGCCATGACAGGCCTGATGTCGTGCTTCCGGTCAGTGAAGACGGCACGGACCAGAATGCGCTGGTCCAATCCATACTCGCGGCAGGCAAGAAAACGATCGTGGTGCTCACCGGCGGAGCAGCGGTGAGCCAGGGCGCATGGAGCAATGCATCTTCGATACTCGTTGCTTTTTTCCCCGGCCAGGGGCAGGGTGACGCGATCGCAGATGTTCTGTTCGGCGACTACAATCCGAGCGGAAAGCTCAGCGTTTCTTTCCCCAAGACTGCTGCGGATCTGCCGCCGTTTACCGCGGAAGGCGCGGCGAGCAAGCAGTACCAGTATGAGGGGCCATCCGACGGAAAGGGATATTCTTATTATTTAAAAACCGGGAAAATCCCCCTGTTCTGGTTCGGATGGGGCCTGCACTATTGCACTTATACCTATAGCAATATGGTATGTCCCAGATGCGCGGCGATCGGCTCAAAGGTCAGCGTTTCGGTCGATGTCACGAACAACGGGCCCATAGCTGGCGACGAAATCGTCCAGCTTTATCTGAGTCAGAAAACGCCCATTGCGGCAAGGCCAATAAAGCAGCTCAGGGGATTTGCGAGGGTGAGCGTGACCCCGGGCCATACCCAAACGGTCAACTTTAATTTGAGAGAATGGGATTTTGCCCACTGGGTACATGGATCCGGCTGGACGGTTGATCCTAACAGCACCTACAATATTTCCATTGAAAAGTACGCGAATGATCCTAATGCCTTGGTTTCATCAATTACTTTGGATCCTGCAGCAGGCGGGTGCCAATAAGCGGTAGTCCAGTAGGGTTTTTCTAATCGGCCGGGAAAATAAAACTTTTTATTTTTCCGGCCGATTGTTTATTTTATTACATTACCAAGCCCATGGTTACCTTTGTAACCCAATATAAATTATAACATCAGAAATTTTACCCGATTTTCAGAAAGGCACAGCTATGGCAGTTGGACAAATGATCCGGACCACCGTTCTGGGTTTTCTTGCGGCGGCATCAGCGTGTTTTGCGCAGGCAGACGATTCTGCAACTGGCAATCAGCAACCTTCCCAGCCTCCACGGGCAGTTTCGCAGCCCGCGGTTCAGGAAAGTTCCGGCGCCGTATTGCCCGCCGCGCAGGCTCCACGGGCGCTTAACCTTGGAAACGACGTGCAAAACAAGGTGTCGCTGTTCGGCGCGGTTGACGAAGGACAGGTTATGCGGGGCACGGCCAACCGGAGCAATTACGATCTGTTCAAAAGGGTTTGGCAGCAGAGCATGATCTTTCATCTGACCAACGACCTTTCGTACAGGGATCGGATGCATTTGATTTTGAGCTTTGAAAGTGGCTTGGACTTTTCTTACAAGCAGGACAACAGGTATCCGGCGACCCTTACCGGCGTGTTCAATTTTTATCCCAACGACGTTGAGATGAATTATGCGTTCGGCAACCCCGACATGCCATGGCTTAAATTATCCGCTGGATATTTCCCGTTCAAGTACAATCCTGACGCCAAAGACCTCGGTGAATACCTGCTCAGGTCCACGGCATATCCCACCGTCATTTACACGTGGTGGGAATTTCCCATGGTGCGCGAGCTCGGGTTCCATTTGAATGGAACATTGGACTGGCTCATCAACAACCCCCAGATAGACCAGTTCAAATGGGACCTGATGCTTACCAGCGAGACGCAGGGCTGGCCGCTGCAGGACTGGACCTTTTCGGCGTTGGTGTCCAACAACCTGCTGCAGTTCTTTGATCTCGGCGCCGGCGTTTCATTTCAAAGATACCTTTCTGTCGATGAAGCAAAGACAACGCCTCATATCCCCCAAAATTCCTATCTCAACGAAAACGGCGACACCAGCTATTATACCTTCAAATCCATCAAGCTCATGGGAAGGGCGTCGCTCAACCTGCTGAGGTTCGTCCCGAAATTCAAGCTCCCGCTGCCCCAGTTTTTCGGCAATAAACCGTTTTTTGGCCCCGAAGACCTTAAGGTCTACGGCGAGCTCGCCGTACTCGGCCTTCAAAACCAGACCGCATACATGTGGGACACCACGGGTGTTGGCGCTGGCGGACAGCAAAAGCTCGTCGTGGCGCCGCGGGTAAACCCGGTTGCCAACGGCCCGGTCAATTATTACGATTCTCTTGGCGACAGGATGCCGTATATGGTCGGCATCAACCTTCCTACCCAGCCGCTCATCAGCTACGGAATCCTTCCCTTTCTCCTGACAAAATGGCTCAAGGACGAGACAGGTGATGACATCAGACAGCTTTCATACGTGACCTTGGTACCAGCGCTCGCAAGCGGCGTTTGCAATTACTTCCTGGGATGGGACCTTGGGCTTGATGTGTTTTCCTTGGAATTTGAATGGGTGAGCCAGCGATTCCCCTTTGACGATTACGGACCGCTTAATTTTACCGGAGGTAACGTGCCCCTGCCCGCGAGCAACGCAAACAGGCTCAACTATCTCGCACAAAAAGGTGAAGGCTCTCCGCAAACGGTAAAATACGCCCTGTATTTTAAAAAATCATTTTTTAATCAGCGGCTCGCATTGTCCGGCCTCGTTGCGCGCGACCACATGCGGCCTCCCTATAACGGCGAATATGTTGACGCCGTTACCGATGATTTTACTCAGACGAAAAACCAATGGTGGTGGACGTTCAGGCTGTCTGCGAATTTCTAACCATTCGGAAGCAAGAGTGCCACGATGAGAACCAGAAACAACATTGGTTATTTTCTCGGAGGGAAAAAATGACAGGAAGAATATTATTCACCATACTTTTAGGATCTCTGGTGTGCCTTGGACAATCGGGCCCCGCGCACGACGCCAATACGATAATTGAATCTCCTGATATGAAATTGAAAACCAATATTTTTATCGGGCTCGACGAAGGCCAGGCCATGCAGGGCGTGCTTGACCAGGCCCAGCCCGCGCCCCAGCTGTCGCCGCCCTATGCAACCGTTCAGAGATTATGGCAGCAGGAAATGGTAATGTATCTCACGGCAGCTATAAATTACCGCGAAAGACTCCAATTCATCCTGAGCACCGAATGTGACCTTCATTTTTCCACGGTCCAGCCGCAGATTTTCCCCAACACCACAAGGCCGGGCTTTTTCTTTTATGCTAATGACGTCGAGGTGAACTACAGCTTCGGCAACCTTGACATGCCGTGGCTCAGGATCGCGGTGGGGTATTTTCCCGTCAAGTACAATCCCGACGCCAAAAACCTTGGCGAATATCTTTTGAGATGCAGCGCCTATCCCACCGTCATTGTGACGAATTTTGAGTTTGCCATGATTCGCCAGCTCGGCCTGCGCCTCAGCGGTTTTCTGGGAAATCCGGCCATCGATCAGCTCAAGTGGGATCTCATGCTTACGAGCGAATCGCAGGACTATCCGCTGTTCGACGGCACGCTCAGCGCCATTGTGTCAAACACTCTGTTCGACATGTTCGATATCGGAGCAGGCGTTTCGTTTCAAAGGCTGTTCCCGGTTGATGATTCAAAAACAACGCCCAAAGACAAACCCCTGGCCCAATACACTGATGTCAACGGCGTTCAACAGGCATACACATACTCTTCCACAAAAGTCATGGCCCGCGCATCCGTAAACCCTTTACGGTTTGTACCTCAGTTCAAATTGCCGGCTCCGGAATTTTTCGGCGACAAACCGTTTTTCGGCAAGGAAGACTTGAAAATCTACGGTGAAGTCGCGGTGCTGGGCACGCAGGACATTTTTGCATACGACTCCTTTGCCCAGGACACCCAGTATGTCAACGGCATTCCCGTTGGTTTCACCAACAAACCCGGAACCGGGAAACCGGTGGCTGATTCAATAAATTATTATAATAACTGGAAAGACAGGGTGCCGGTCATGGCTGGCATCGATCTGCCAACCAATCCGCTGATCAGCTACGGCGTTCTTCCCCTTCTCCTTACCAAATGGCTTAAAGACGAAACAGGCTCGGACATCAGGCTGCTTTCTTATATCACGCTGCTGCCTGCCCTTGCGAGCGGTGTCATGGACCATTTCCTGGGATGGGACCTCGGGCTTGATGTTATGTCACTTGAGTTCGAATGGTTCAGCCAGAGATATCCCAATAGCGATTTTTACGCGGTCAACCCGGGGGTAAATTACAAATCGCCTGTTCCGTACCCCAACTCCTATCGATACGCCGCCGGCTTTGGAAAACCAGAGCCGTCAAAGTATTCATTGTATTTCCAGAAAAACTTTTTAAACAAATTTGCAATTTCAGGCCTTGTCGGCCGCGATCATTTCAGGCCTATTTCGTTTGTGAGTCCGGACTATGCCCAAAACGACGACTTCCTGCAGTCTAAAAACCACTGGTGGTGGATGATGAGGCTTTCAGCGAATTTTTAATAGTGTTTTAAAAAAAAATACGGCTTAGAGGCTGGCTGGTTATCCGCCGGCCTTTTGCTTTTTAAGGCGTTCACGGGCGTGAACGGACATCCGCCCGGCTCATAGGTTCTTCTTGACTTGGCACCGGCCTTATGCTTATTTTTTTTGGTCATTGTTTTCGCCCTTTTGTTTATCCCACACTTAACATTAGGAGAAGCTCATGGCAAGCATCAGTCCTACCTCCGCGACAGCCGCTACAGCGCCAATCGAAGAGGGCAAGAATTACATGCCCGCGCTTGTGACGCTCACGTCGCTGTTTTTTATCTGGGGATTCATGACATGTCTCAACGATATTCTCATTCCCCATCTCAAGGCGATTTTCAAACTGAATTACGCGGAAGCGGCGCTTGTTCAGTTTGTGTTTTTTGCCGCATATTTCATCATATCCTTGCCGTCGGGCGTCATTGTGCGGAAGATCGGGTACAAAGTCGGTATTGTTATTGGACTTCTCGTTTCCGGACTCGGATGCGTGCTGTTTTTTCCCGCAGCAAGCAGCCAGTCGTATCCAGTGTTTCTCGGTGCGTTCTTTGTACTCGCCTCGGGGATCACCCTTCTGCAGGTTGCGGCAAATCCCTATGTCGCGATCCTAGGACCAGCTAAAACATCATCTTCGCGTCTGGTTCTTACCCAGGCATTCAACTCACTCGGCACCACGGTCGCGCCCTGGTTCGGTTCGGTACTCATCCTTTCCGTCGCAATAAAAACTGCGGATCAAATCGCCCAGATGAACGCTACTGATGCAGCCGCCGCACTCCAGACCAACGCTCACGCGGTACAGGTGCCGTATCTAATGCTGGCGGGGGTGTTCGCGCTGCTCGCGATTTTCTTTATGATCATGAAACTCCCGAAAATCGTGGAAGAGGCCCGTGATCCCGGTGCAAAGCACGAAGGAACCGTCGAACTATACAAGAAAACCCTCAGATACCCCCATCTCGCGCTCGGCGTACTCGCCATTTTCTTCTACGTTGGCGGCGAAGTGGCCATTGGAAGTTTCCTCGTAAACTACATGAAAGACTTGGTGGGTTTCACCGCCGAACAGGCCGGAAAGTTCCTTATGTTCTACTGGGGCGGCGCCATGGTAGGCCGTTTCATAGGCTCCGCGGTACTGAGATTTATCAAGCCAAGCGCGGTTCTTGCCTTCAACGCGACCGTGGTCTGCTTGCTGCTTATTGTCACCATGGCAAGCGCGGGCCATGTCGCGATGTGGTCGGTGCTGGCCATCGGCCTTTTCAATTCCATCATGTTCCCGACCATTTTCACGCTCGCCATTGCGAAACTCGGACGCCATACCAGCTCGGGTTCCGGTCTTCTATGCATGGCCATCGTGGGCGGCGCGCTCGTTCCGCCGCTCATGGGAAAGGTCGCAGACATGATCGGGTTGCACCACTCGTTCATTATTCCGCTCATCTGCTACCTGTACATCTTTTTCTACGGGTTCAGAGGATCAGTTCCCAAACTTCCTGCGGGCGTTACCGAGAACGACTGATAAGGGCCTCATAGCTCCACGACAGCACAACTCTCCGGCGCAGACAAGCGCCGGGGAGTTTTTTATTGCTTTACCGGCATAACGCCGGGCAACGAAATGTATTTTTTATCCATGAATATTCTGGTTCTCAACTGGCGCGACCTAAAGCACCCGCAGGCCGGCGGCGCCGAAGTTCATTTCCAGGAGATCTTCAGGCGGTTTGTCAAGAGAGGACATTCCGTGATCCTCCTTACCACAAAATTTCACGGTTGTAAAGCGCAAGATGACCAGGACGGCATCATAATATACCGCTGGGGACATACGTATTTGTTCAATTGGGAGGCGCCGTTTCTAATCAGGCGCGTGTTCTGGAAACACCGCATAGACTGCATCGTGGACGATGTCAACAAGCTGCCGTTTTTCTCGCCCAAGTGGTTTCCCAAAAAGCAATGCGGCGTGATATTCCATCATCTGTTCGGCGATACGATTTTCGGGCTGACGTCGTACCCATCCGCACGGTATGTGTTGTTCATGGAGCGGCTGAACGCCTGGGGGTACAAAGGCACGGCGGTCTGCACGGTTTCCCGGAGCACGGCCGCCGAACTCGTTGAAATGGGATTTGCAAAGGATTCGATCCGGATCATCGAGAACAGCGTTGACACCGAAAAATACGCGCCGGATCCTGCGGTGAAAAAGGAGCCGGGTCTTCTTTTATACGCCGGAAGGCTCAAGAAATACAAGAACGTTGCCATCGTGCTTGACGCGGTAAGAAAGCTCTCCGATAATGGATCAAACGTCCGCCTTGCGATCGCCGGCGCCGGCGACGATGAAAACAACCTGCGTGCCCGCGCCCGCATGCTTTGCATCGAAAACAGGGTGCAATTCCTTGGGTTTGTATCCGAGGAAGCAAAAATAAACCTGTACCGCAACGCAAGCGTATTTGTCAACCCCTCGCGCAAGGAGGGGTGGGGTATCACCAACATCGAGGCGGGCGCGTGCGGCACCGCGGTGGTGGCCAACGATGTGCCCGGGCTGCGTGATTCGGTGCGGCACGGCGAGACAGGGCTGCTGTATAAGGAGAACGACTGCAGCGACCTGGTGGCCTGCATCGGCGCGGTGCTCGGCGATGCGCTGCTGCGTGCCAAGTTCGAGGCCGGCGGCAGGAGCTGGGCACGGGGGTTCTCCTGGGACGAAAGCGCGAAAAAAATGGAGCAATGGCTCACCGAGGCCGTATGCGCGCGATAGCGTCGGCGATGGTTAAAATCCTGGTCACCGCCGCGGTGCTCGCCTTCATCATCTGGAAGCTCGGGTGGCGTGAGATCCTCGGCACCTGCAGGCAGGCCGACCTTGCCTGGCTCGCGGCCGCGCTGGTCCTTTTTTTCGTGAGCGGCTGGCTGGGCGTGGTGCAGTGGCAGATCATCCTCAAGAACAGGGGGGTGGCGCTGCCGTTTTGGCGCGTGTTCTCCTTGTATTTTATCGGCATGTTCTTCAACAATTTCGCGCTCGGCATCATCACGGGCGACGCGGTGAAAGTCGCATATATCAAGCTCGGCGAGGGGCAGGGCAAGGCCGGGTTCGCGGCCACGTTCCTCGACCGGTTTGCCGGCCTGTGGGCCATGCTCGGCTACGCCATTTTCGGGAGCGTCCTGCTCATCAAGCAGAAGGCCCTCGAAAGCCGGAGCATGACGCTCGCCATTGTCGCGCTGTTCGTCACGTTTTTCTGCTTCGGCGGAGCGCTGCTGTTTCTCATGTCGAAAAAACTGCAGACGGCCGCGTTTGCGCTCATAGATAAAATACCGTTCAAAAAGAGGGACGCGCTGAAAAGGATCCTTGACGAAACGATCATCGAGACGCACGACGTGCACATCCTGCTGCCCGTGGGCGTGCTTTCGACCGTGGTCCAGTTTATGCGCATCGGCGTGCACATCATGTGCGCCGGGGCGCTCGGGCTTCTCAGCGCCGCGAACATACACTATTTTTTCATTTTCGTGCCCATCCTCGCCATGATGATGGTGGTCCCGCTGCCCTTCGGCATCCGGGAGAGCGTGGGCGGCACGCTGTTCGCCTTAGCCGGGTTCCCGGCGCATGCCGCGATCGTGATGGGGTTTCTGGCGACCATCGTGGGAAGCGCGGCAAGCCTGGTGGGCGGCATTATGTTTGTTATAAATAAATTTTCCCCAACGAGGAAAACCAATGAAGCTATCAATCGTGATCCCATTGCTTAATGAGAACGAAAGCCTTCGGCCCCTCATGCAGGGCGTCGACGCGGCGATGGGCGGCGCCGGCATCGCCTACGAGGCGGTGTTCGTCGACGACGGCAGCACCGACGGTTCGTTCGACACGCTGGCCGCGCTTTCACGCGAGTACGCCGGCAAGGTCCGCGCCGTGCGGTTCAGCAGGAACTACGGCAAGGCGGCCGCGCTTTCGGTGGGCATCGACCATGCAAAGGGCGACGTGATTGTCACCATGGATGCCGATTTGCAGGACGATCCCGCCGCCATTCCCGACATGGTTAAGCTGCTTGGAAGCGGCTGGGACGTGGTAAGCGGCTGGAAAAAGAAGCGCTACGATCCCATCACCAAGACCCTGCCGTCAAAGGTGTGGAACTTCACCACCTCGCTTTTCGCGGGCGTCAAGCTTCACGATTTCAACTGCGGGTTCAAGGCGTACCGGGCCGTCGCGGCAAAATCTCTCGAAATTTACGGCGAGCGCCACCGCTACCTGCCGGTGCTCGCGGCGTGGGACGGCTATCGCGTGACCGAGATGGTGGTGCCGCACCATCCGCGCAAATTCGGCAAGTCGAAATACGGGTTCGGCAGGGGGCTCAAGGGTATTTTCGACCTTCTCACGCTTTTGTTCCTCCGCAAGTATATGAAAAACCCGCTGCACTTTTTCGGCCTTGTGGGGCTGATTTTCGCGCTGCTCGGCTCGGCCGTGCTCGCGTATTTCGGCGTTGAATGGATCGTCACCCGGCAGATGCACATCCGGCCCCTGGTGCTGCTGTCGCTCGGCGCTATCATCATGGGGATACAGTTTATATCCATCGGCCTGATCGGCGAGATGATCACGCATTCGGCGCCGAAGAACACCTATCAGATCAAAGAAGTTTTATAATAATATTTTCTCCGAAGGTGCTTGACAGGAGAATATGCCGTTTGTAAATAATTGATCGTTACGATTGCATCTGCCGGAAAATGAGGGACGGAGGTTCAGTGTATTCGGGCGTTAGGCAGGAACGGAGGCCGCGCTGGGCGTCCCGCGCCGCACGGGAGACGCCGCCGCGTGGCGGCCCAGCACGTGGCAGCCCGAGGCGATGGCCGGGACCGGAGTGAGGGCCGACGCCAGCTTTAGCTGGTGGAACGCCCGTTTTTTATTATAGGACATCAAGTAATGAAACTTCTTTGCGTTTGTCCCATCGGCATTGGCAACTACCTCATGTGCTACCCGGCGTTTTATGCGCTCAAGCGGCGCAGGCCCGATATGCCGATGCACATGCTTGCCCTGCGCCAGGGCATTGCCGCGCTCGCCCAGGGCGATCCCCTGTGGAACGGCGTCGAAACCCTTGACCCGGACAAGATGAAGGGCGATATCGCGGGCCAGGCCGCGGCCGTTTTCCGCCTGAGGAGTGCGCGGTTTGACGCGTGCCTGAATTTCTTTCCGTCGAACACCTGGCAGTACCATGCGCTCCCGCTGCTCGGCGGGATCAGGCGGCGGTATGGCTTCAGGTATGAAAGAAAGCGTTTGTCAAGCTTGTCATTTCTCGGCACCGATCTTGTCGCGGTTGATCCCGCACTCCACGATGTGCGCCAGAACCTGCGTCTCGCGGGATTTTTCCTGAACGAAGATCTTTCATCCGAGCCCATCGTGTTTCCCCGGCAGTTCGGCAGTGAGGAGGAGCGGTGGGCGGAGGATTTTCTTCGGCCGGTTGCCGGCGGCTCTAGGGTGATAGCAATCCATCCAGGCTCGAGCGCGGAACACGGCATGGACGCAAAGCGCTGGCCGCCGGAACGATTCGCCGCGCTTGCGGACCGCGCCTGCCGCATGCTCGGAGCGCACGCCGTCATCATTGGGTCCGGTGATGAATCTGCAGTCAAACACGCGGTCAAAGCTTCGATGAGGGAGCCTTCATTGGAAATAGAACCGGTGCCTCTGAAAAAAACCGCGGCGCTTCTTTCCAAATGCGCATGCTGCATCGCGAACGATTCCGGCATCATGCACATGGCCGCGTGTCTGGGCGTGCCCACGGCGGGCATTTTCGGCCCCACCGATGAAAAACGCAACGGCCCGTGGGGCGAGAAAAACCTTTTGATACGAAAACCCATGCCTGGATTTCCGGTATGGACCGCAAAAAACGTGGGTGACCGTTGGCTTCCGCCGGGGATGAATCCCATGGCAAGCCTCAATGCGCTCTCGGCGGAAGAGGCCTGGGAGCAGATGAGGCCGTGGCTGGAGAAGATTTAAGGCGGGGCAAAAACCTGAAAGGGACTTTTTTCTTGCGAACATTCCAAAAACCATTGTAAAATCACAATATAAAAATCACCAGTGAAAGTTATCTTCCAAGGAGGTTTCTGTATGTTGCCTAGAGCCGTCATGTGCGTTGCAGCATGCCTGGTCGCCGTCATGAGCGCCGCCGCTTTCACGGTGAGGCCCGATTCAGGCGTCATCCTGGTGTGGCAGCAGCAGAAAGGGAGCTGGACCGCGGTAAAGGACAGCGCTACGGTCGGGATCGGCGACTCCATGTACCTTGATGACAATTACAATTCGAAACTTTTCCTGGGAAGGGGGTGCGCGCTGTATCTGCGCGGTGAACTGCGCGCGGCCATCGGGGGAAACGACTCTGCGGTGACCGTATATCTTGACCAGGGCCAGGTGTTTTTAAAACGCGAGAGCGGCGCCGAGGCCGCGAATGTCAAGCTGGTGCTGCGCAAGTGCGCGTTCGTTCCGGTGGGCACGGCTGCGGCGATCAAGTTTACAAAACAGGGCGAGCCCACCGCGGCCGTGCTTTCGGGAAAAATCCGCATTGAGCCGCCCAAGGGCGAACCGCTCATCGTAACGCCGGGAAATTTCGGCATCTACGATCCCGTCGGCGGGTCGTTCAAGGAGGGCAAGCTTCCGCCCGATGCGATCGCTTCGCTGGAAAGCTGGTCTGGAACAAGGCTTGACCAGGAAACGGGGCCGGGGGTAACTTCTCAAACCGCTCAACAGTCGGCAAAAGACACTGCCCAGAAGATTTCCCAGCCAGCGGCGCAGCCTGCTGTGCCTGCCGCAACGCCGCAACCCGCGCCCGCGGCAAAACAGGAAGAGCCCAAAAAAGAAAAACCGAAACAGGAAGAAAAGCCGCAGCCTGCCCCGGTTGCACAGGCTGCCGCGCCCGGCCAGCCCGAACAAAAACCCGCGCAGCCCGCGTCCGCGCAAGGTGAAAAAAAGGAAACTCAGGCGCCGGCAGGCGCCGCACCCGGCATCACGTGGGAGCTTTCGGCCGGCAGCGTCACGGTGGGCGACGAGCAGTGGACGCGGCTCGCGTTCTCGCCCGACATTCCTATCTGGAAATTCGGCATCGGGCTCGACGTGGAGCTGTTCATCGACGCGAAGGGTGATTTCTCGAACAAGGGCTGGCAATTTGACAAGGACAACTGGGTCGAATCGTTGGCGCGCAAGATCCGGTACTTGCGCTTCGGATACGAAAACGACCCCGTGTTCGTCAAGGTCGGCGGCTTGACAAATGTGACATTCGGCTACGGGTTCGTGGTGGATCGCTTCACCAACATGCTGCATTATCCCGACCAGAAGCTCCTGGGGTTCCAGTTCTACCTCAACAACATAAGCCCCATCGGCATCACCGTGCAGACCATGGTCTCCGATTTTCTCGAATTTCAGTACAAGGGCGGCCTCGGCGCGGCGCGGCTGGCCGTTTGCCCGCTCAAGCCCACGGGCGTGCCCGTGCTTTCCGGCCTGTCAATCGGCGCCACTTACGGCGTCGACCTCAACGAATTCGCGCCGGCGCATAATTGGTCCACGACGGGAGATCCCCGCGACCTGAACCACAACGGCGTGTTCGACGTTGCCTACTGGCGCAGCAAGTATTCGCCCGCGGTCGTGGACTCCCTTATCGCCAAGGGTGACGCCGACACCAGCACCTTCACCATCGACACCACCTACCGCGATTCGGTGTCCCGGTATGCGGTGGCGGGCGCCGACATCGGGCTGCCCCTCATAACCTCGGACGTTTTCGGCCTCGACCTCTACGGCCAGGCCGCCATCGTCGCCGACACGGCCATGGTCAAGTCGCAAAGCACCGGCTGGGGCCTGGGCGCGCCCGGCGTGGCCGTGCACGCGGGACCCGCGAACCTTCGCGTTGAATACCGCCACATCGAGGGCAGGTTCATTCCCGGCTACTTCGGGCCGTATTACCTTGACGAACGGGTGCAGCGGTATCCCGTGGTGCTGACCAAATCCCGCACCGTGCCCAACCAATCGCTCAACGGCGTGTTCGGCATTCTCGGGGCCAATATCGCCAATGTCCTGCTCATCAACGGTTCCTATCAGTACCTCATGGGCAAAAGCGACGCCAAGGACCAGCGCCTGGAGGCGTCCGCCGGCATCGGGGACGCGCTCGTGAAGCGGATCCCCAAGCTTACCAAGGTCGAGGCATATCTTTACAAATCGGATATCGGCTCCACGGTCATGAAGACGGACAGCTTGGGAAGGCCGACCTATGACCAGTTCTTCGACCTAACGCCGTCGTTCTACTGGGGGTACCGCCTCGGCGTCGCGATCACGCAGGGCGCGTCGCTCATCTGGGACGCGCGCTTCGGGTACCAGTGGGACATAAACCACAAACTTGTGCCGAACAACAACATGGGGATTTCGACGGCGATCACGTTTTAGTAAAGAAATGGCTGATGGGTCGACAAGCGGATGCGGCAAGCTCATTGTGGGCAAACCGTTCGAACCCATCAACCTTTTTAAATTCCACAAATCATGAACAAATACCATTCCCCCAAAGTACATGCTTAGAGTTATTTTTTATTCATGAGCGACCGGCGCGGCAATCTTCCCGAATCCCCCATGATGAAGCGGATCGGGCGTGCCGGCCGTGCGGGTGGACTCCCGTTTTTCAAGACGCCGCCGCGCATCCCGAAAAAAGGCCGCATCCGTTTTTTTCTCGCCATTATTCTTTTCGCTGTTGCAATCAAAATCTTCATCGCCAGGGAGCCATCGGAGAAATCTTCCCCAAGCCGCTTTACACATCGGGAACCGCCGCGCAGCGAAACCGCCGCGCCCGCCGCGGCGAAACCGGCGCCAAGGGCGGAGCGAAAACAGGGACAGTCTTTTTTCGGTCAGTTCGCATTGTTCAATCCCGGATTTTCCGGCAGGAATTTTTCGGCGTCAGACCTTGCCGAATTTTTCAAAAGGCATCCGCCGCGTTTCAACGCGGTGTGCGACACCGTAACGGCGGGCAAGAAATCCTACGTGCTTCACTACAGCTTCGACACCACGGTGATGCGCTGCAGCCAGGCCCTGCTCAAGCAGTACCATCCCAAATACGGCGCCGTCGTCGCGCTGGAGCCCGCGACCGGACGGGTGCTCGCGCTCGTATCGTACACCCGCGAGGCCGAGCCATCGCTGGGCGACAACCTTTTCGCGCGCAGCCTGTACCCGGCCGCCTCGGTGTTCAAGACCGTGACGGCGGCGGCGGCCATCGAAAAAGGGAACATGGAGCCCGAGAGCAAGCTGCCGCTCGCGGGCAGGCGCTACACCCTGTACCGGTTCCAGCTCAAGGAGGACCTCGCGGCCTACGCGCCGGTGTCATTGACAGACGCGTATTCGTATTCGATCAACCCGGTGTTCGGCCGCATCGGCGTGTACGTGCTGGGGCCGGCGGTCATCCGTGAATATTTTGAAAAGTTCGGCTTCAACAGCCGCATCCCGTTCGAGCTCGACAACGAAACGCCGGTGGCCGCGATTTCGGACAAGGACTCCGCGATCGCGGTCGCGGAAATCGCCTCGGGCTTCAACCAGAAAACCAAGATGTCGCCGCTGTTCGGCGCCCTGATCGCCGCGGCCGTTTCGCAAAAGGGACGGATGCCGGTGCCGTATTTCGTCGACAGCGTGACCACCGGTGATTCGTGTCTCGTGTACCGGGCGTCGCCGCGGCTGTGGCGCGCCCCGGTGCGCGAAAGCACCGCGCTCAAGCTGCATGACATGATGGAGCGCGTGGCGCGGTACGGCACGGCGAGGACCTCGTTCAGATATGTCAAGCACACGGCGTATTTCGACGACATCGATTACGGCGGGAAAACCGGCTCGGTCGACGACGACAAGCTCGGCAAGGTTGACTGGTTCGTGGGCTTTGCCGCGCACCCCACCGACCCGCGGCAGCGCATCGCCGTGGGCATCGTCACGGTGCACGACCAGTTCTGGACCGTGCATTCGGCCTATATCGGCGCCGAGGTCTTCAGGAAATACATCCGCCAGCTGCAGAAAGAGGAACAGGCCGCGAGCAAGGTGGACATCATAACGGGGGATTTGAAAAAGGCGCCTGGGTAAAGTAAGATTTATTCATGGGAGGAAGCTTCCCCCTCGCTCCGGCCTCCCCGTCCCGCCAAGGGCGGGACTGCGGAGTCCTTCGCTACCCCCTCCTGGGTGCGGCCGGGTACCGGCCGTGGCAAGATTCACACCTCGGCTGGGCGCACCCGTGGAGCGTGGCTGTTTAAGAATCCTGATTGGTTTAATAATAAGGTTGACCGATAGGAAGTTATTAAATTTCTGAGCCCCGTAGGGGCGGGATATTTGTAGGCCGGGGTGAGGTTATCGCAGCGAAAGCATCCAACATGTCAACTCAAGAAAACATGCAAAAACCGTCCCGTTCCGCCTTTATCGCCTTGGTCGGCCGCCCCAACTGCGGCAAATCCACTTTGATGAATACCGTGCTCGGCGAGGAGCTTTCCATTGTTTCAACTATGCCGCAGACCACGCGCAAGAACCTGCGCGGCATTTACAATGCGGACGGCCTTCAACTGGTGTTCATCGACACGCCGGGAATACACCGGGGCAAGCACGCGTTCAACGAACGCATGCTCGCCGAAAGCGCGGCCGCGCTTTCGGACAACGCGGACGTCGTCTGCTACATCGTTGACCTCGCGAGGGAATTTGGCGGGGAGGAGGACGCCGTGGCCGGAATCGTTGCGAAAAGCAAGCTGCCGGCGGTGGTGCTGTTCAACAAGAAAGACATCTGCGACGGCCCGGACGCCATGGTGAAAACGTTTTTCGGACGCCACCCGGCCCTGGCCAATGCGCCGCATGCGGCCGTGAACGCCAAGGAACCGGCGACAAAGGACATTTTTCTGAAGCTTCTCGACCCGTTTATTCCCGAAGGCCCGGCGTATTTCCCGGCGGACGACTTGACAGACGCAAACACCAGGTTCTTTGCCGCCGAATACATCCGCAAGCAGATCATCTACAACACCAAGGAGGAGGTGCCGCACGCGGCGTTCGTGGAGGTCACCGGCTACCGCGAATCGCCCAACTGCCACCACGTGGACGCCACGATTTATGTGGAGACCGACGGCCAGAAAGGCATCATCATCGGCAAGGGCGGGAAACTCATAAAAAAAATTCAGGAGCGCGCCGCGCAGGACCTGCAGAAACTCACCGGCGTGCCCGCCTCGATTCAGTGCCATGTCAGGGTGCAGAAGGGGTGGAGGGATGATGAGAGGTTTTTGAGGAAAATGGGGTATGGCGGGGAATAAAATTGTAGATTGTAGAATGCGGATTGATATTTAAATCAAACGAGAAATTACCATAAGGAGTTACTGTGAATCAAGACGACTGGCGCACTGACGAACAGAAAGAAGTGGACCTGGGGCTCGAGAACCAGGGCCTCGAGGCTGATCTCGGCCTGCAGGCCGGCGTCACCTATAAAAACGGGGATGTTGATCCGAAATTGCATAATGCCTTCCTTAAAAACGTCATGGCCTTCGAGGAAGCGGACAAGGAGCCGCATGTGCCGGTACGAACATTGTTTCCCGAAGATTTTAAATTCCCGCCCGCATCGTCGATGTCGCGCAAGCAGCTCTCCGATAAAATCAAGGAAATCGTCCGGGTCCTCACGATGCACGACATCCAATTCGGGTTCGCCAATAAACTGCCAGACAAAGTCCTTTATAAATATCTTGTCGAGGATTTCATCCCCAATGAATCGGTCGGCACGTATGGGAACGCGGGATTTACCTTTGTCATCGACGGTTGCGACGGGGCATGCGAGGATTGCTTTCAGAAGAACTATTGTTCAACGGCGAAAGAAATCCTTGAATAAATTTGTTGGGACTTATTTCAAATTCGCATGGATTGCCATTTAGAAAAATAGCAACCTATTAGAAATTTCGTCGCACTTATTACATACTTCTTACCTTTTCTCCCTGCTATCAAGTAATTTTCTCATCGGATTATCATTACCAGAATAACAGTAAGGACATACAATGAAATACCGAAAAATGGGCTCCCTTCCCTGGCAGGTCTCGGCGCTCGGGTTCGGCTGCATGCGCTTGCCCTCCAGGGGATTTTTGCGCGGGGTTGACGAAAAGAAGGCGGTCGAAATCATCCGGCTCGGCATTGACAAGGGGATAAACTACCTCGACACGGCGTGGGTGTACCATTTGGGGCAGAGCGAAAAGGTGATCGGCCTTGCGCTCAAGGACGGGTACCGCGAAAAGGTGCGGATCGCCACGAAGCTTCCCATGATACTCATGCGGGAGGCCGATGCTTTTGAGCGTTACCTGAACCAGCAGCTGGAACGGCTCCAGATCGGGTGCATCGATGTGTATCTGCTGCACGGGCTCAACCAGGGCAATTTCGCCAAGGTGAAACGGATGAACCTGATGGACAAAATGGAAAAGGCCCGCGAAGAGGGGAAAATAAAACACATCGGATTTTCCTTTCATGACACCCTGCCGGTGTTCAGGGAGATCATCGATTATTATCCGTGGGACATGACGCAGGTCCAGTACAACTACATGGACGCGACGGTGCAGGCCAGCGATGAGGGCCTGAAGTATGCCCACGCGAAGGGGATCGCGGTCGTGGTCATGGAGCCGCTCAAGGGCGGGCAGCTCTCGCGTCCGCCGCAGGAGGCGCTCGACGTCATGAAGGCCGCGCCGGTGCAGCGTACGCCCGTTGACTGGGCGCTGCAGTATGTGTGGAACCGGCCCGAAGTGGCGTGCCTCCTCTCCGGCATGGGCACCAGAAAAATGGTGGAGGAAAATTGCGCGAGCGCCGACGCCTCCGGCGCAGGCACCTTGTCGGCCGCGGAGATTCGCGTGGTGGAACAGCTCGCCGCGATTTACCGCAAGAACATCGCGGTACCGTGCACCGCGTGCGGTTATTGCATGCCGTGCCCGTCTGGCGTTGACATTCCGCAAAATTTCGCCCTGCTCAACAACAAGACCGGCGCTGCCACGGCCGATTTCCAGGGAAAGGTGCGCCAGTGGCTGCTCACCCGCAATTACCGCAAGCTTGCGAAAAGCAAAAAAGACCTGCCAAAAAAGAACAACAGGGGCGGCGCCGCTCTGTGCACGCGCTGCAACGCCTGTATTCCCAAATGCCCGCAAAAGATAATGATACCGGATGAGTTGGAGAAGGTAAAGGCGGCATTCAGATAAAAGTATTTTTAAAGTTGGGTCGGCCGTCCTTCCGGCCCATCCCTTCGGGTGCTTCTCCCTCGTCAGGGATTTCCAAGGGTCACAAGGGTCGTCGTCCTTCGGCTCCGGCTGCCACGGCCCCGTATATGCCTTCGGCGAGGGCCGGGCAGCACCGCGCTCCAGCGCGGCCTCCAATCCTGCCTAACCCGCTGCAGATGAATTCCTATAGTAGCTTTTTTACGCCAATCGGCTTCCGCATTAGCTTTTGGAAAAATGCCTCTGCCTGTTATCGCAGGTAACTTCTTCCGATACAATATTGTCTTCTTCCACCATGTAAACTCTCTATTACCACTGCCAGAACGAGAGCCACTCGGATGTCTGCCGGCCACGGGAGTATCGGCGCCAAAGAGGGGGTGTGCCCCCGGACCGCCGGCGAATCCCTGATTCATTTTCGCATAACAGTCGGGATGCGCCGGAAGCCGGGGGCCAGGGGGAGACTTCCCCCACAAGATATTTTTCAAGTAATAACAAAATGTACAAGACTAGTTATTCTGGCGTTTATTTCGTCTTGAGTGTATTTTTTCATGGCAATCCCGTCAGGGAAACCCTTAATGAAGGTTGATGCTGTTACCATCGCAATCCAGTAATCGGAGAATTCCATGAAACGTGGTGTGACCTTTTTTATCGTATGCGCCGCAATGCGCCTTTGTTTCGCCGTCCCGACCTCGCCGGCCGACGATCCGCAGGCGCTTTTTTCCAAGGCCGTCGAATATTACAAGGCCTCCCATTTCGATTCATGCTCTGCCGCGATCCGGGCATTCTTGAAAAACCACGGCAACGACAACGCCGCCGAATACCTGGTGCCGCTGCTCATCGAGTCGAGCGTGCGCGAAAAGGACTTCGCGCTGGGCCAGCGGCTGTTCCAGATCTACCTCAAGCGGTATCCCTCGTCCGCGTTCATGCCGAGACTGTGGTACCTCGACGGCATATTCCTTGTCAAAAGCGAAAGCTACAGCGCGGCGCTCGCCGCGTTCTCGAACGCGCTCGCCGGCGGCGTGAACGCCGCGCTCGACACGCTGACCCTCTCCAACGTGCAGATGATCTGCGAAAAGGTGCTCACCGCCGACGAACTCGAGGCGCTTGCCGGCCGCAGCGACATGCATCCGCGGATCACGGAGGCGCTGGTGTATTTCGAGATCGTCAAGCTGTTCGAAAGCGGCCAGCTGGTGGGCGCAAAGCAGAAGGCCGAACAGTACCTCAAGACCTACGAGCGCGGCCCGCATGCCGCGCTGGTGCGGGACTACGCTAATAAAGCCGCCGAGGCGCAGCGCGGCATTGTCCAGATCGGGCTTCTCGTGCCGCTGTCGGGCGGCGAGGCGGACATCGGCCGGCAGGTGCTGCAGGGCGCGCAGCTCGCGTTCGACCAGTACACCGCGGCGTCGGGCGCGAAAATCAAGCTGATCATCTGCGACACGCGCGCCAACATGGTTGAGACCGCGAAAAAAACCAAGGAACTCGTGTTCGAGCATCACGTGCCCGTGGTGCTGGGCCCGGTGCTCAGCCAGGACGCGGTGGTGGCCGCCTCAATCCTCATGGAAAAGGAAGTGGTGATGCTGTCGCCCACGGCCAACGAGGACGGCATCGCGGGCATGGGCCCGTATATCTTCCAGATGAACGTGACGCTCGGCACCCTGGGCGCCAGGATCGCGCGGTATGCCATGGACAACCTTAACATACGGGATTTCGCCATCATCGGGCCGGCCAACGATTACGCTGCGGCGCTGTCGCGCGGGTTCCGGCAGGAGGTGGAGAAGAGCGGCCGCGAGATCGTGACCGAGGAGACGTACGAGCCCGGCACGCAGGACTTCAAGATGCAGTTCGACAATCTGAAAATGAGGCTCCTCATGCGCAAGCAGCAGCGCACGCCCGTGGAGAAGAGCCTCGCCGGCGACGCCATGCCGTCGCCGAAGACCGACGCCAAACTCCTGGCCGCGGACTCGTCCTACGAAATCGGCGGCATCTTTTTGCCGGCCGAGGCCGAGGACGTGGCGGAGCTCGCGCCCCAGGTCACGTTCCACCGGATCAAGACGCAGCTGCTGGGCTCGACGGGCTGGCACAACTCCAAGGTGATCGTTGACGGAAAAGAATACGTGAACAACGCGCTTTTCTCGTCGAACCTTCCGGCCGGCACGGGTCCGGAAAAGGAATGGACGGATTTCAAGGGGCCGTACAAGGGCAAGTACGGCGCCGACCCCGACCGCGTGGCCGCCCTCGGCTACGACGCCGCCTCGCTCATCGTCGCTGCGCTGCGGCAGGCCGGCAATTCCGCCTCGGCGCCGCAGATCGCGCAGGCGCTGGCGGCCATTAAAAACTACAAGGGCGCGTCGGGCCCGATTTCGTTCGACGCGAGCCAGCGGATCAACACCGAGGCGTCGATCATCAAGATAAAGGACAAGCAGTTTATCAGGGTACAATAAAAAATATTTGTGGGGGGAGGTTTCCCCGTCGCTGCAGCCGGTCGCGCTGCTGCAACGTCCTACAAAGTGCAGAATGATTTAATGAACAGACGCGCGACCGTCTTCCGCTACCCCCTCTTGGGTGCGGCCGGGTACCGGCGGTTGCAAGATTCATCCATCCGTTGGGCGCACCCGCGGGCGGTCGTGGATACGAAAACGGGCTAAATTGTGATACATGCAAAATTGCTCGACAACGAATCATTTATTCCACACTAAAAATGCTCGCTAACAGATCAGAATAAGAACAAATCAAGAATAACCGTCATCAATCAATCCATGAATATTTTCTATTTTATCAAGGAAGCGTTCCGGGGGTTCTACCAGGCCAAGCTCATGACCTCGCTCTCGGTGCTGTTGATCGGGCTCACGCTGTTTTTCTTCGGATGCATGGTGGTCGCCATTGTGAACATTGACCAGACGCTCCGGGTGGTCTCGGCGCGCGTCGCGGCGGTCGTGTATGTCAAGGACGCCGCCGCATCGGATTCGATCAAATTCGCCGCGCTCGTGGCGCGGGTGAAGGCGTGCCCCCAGGTGGCCTCCGTGACGGTCATTGACAAAAAAGAGGCATGGAAGCGGTTCAAGGAGCAGAACGACAGCGCCATGCTCCAGGCGGTGGACGAAAACCCCTTCCCGGTGTCGCTCGAGCTCTCCCTGACCGAAAAGTCCCAGTCCGCTTCTGCCGCCGAGGCACTGTCGCGCGAGCTGAAACAGATCGACGGCATCGAGGACATCGCCATGTCGAGCGAAGACATCAACAAGCTCCATTATTACCGGAACGTGCTGCTCTACGTGACGGGCTTCTTTTGCCTCGTGCTGGTCCTCGCGCTCCATGTGATGATCAGCAACACCATCAAGCTCACGATTTACGCGCGGCGGGAGCTCATCAGGAACATGCATTTTGTCGGCGCCACCACGGCCTACATCAAGGCGCCGTTCATCCTTGAGGGAATGCTGCAGGGCGTTGTCGGCGGCGCCATCGGCGCCCTGTCGTTGCTGCTTGTAAAGGCGGTGCTCGGTCATTTTCATCTGCTGTGGGGGCCGTGGTACCTCACGGTTCTCGTCTTCATCACGATAGGGGCGTTGTTCGGGTGCATAGGAAGCATGAGCGCGGTGCGCAGATTCCTTGTCTCCTGATGGCAATCCTCGTCATCGGGTGCTCTGTCTCGTTTGCAAAAAACCACAAGAAGCCTATTGCCGAAAAGCCGGCCCCTTCCGTTGATTACGAAAAAAAGATAGAGGAGCAGAACGTCATCCTCGATTCGATAAAGACCGAGCTCGAAAAAGGAAGGGAAAAGCTGCGCCAGCTCCAGAACCAGGAAGGCTCGGTGGTCGCGCAGCTCGAGCAGGTGGAGGCGAACATCGCCACCTCCCAGAGCTACCTGCACCACGTTTCCACCAAGATCGATTCGGTGTCTGAATCGATCACGCACCTCGGAAACCAGCTCGATTCCGCGGGTAGGGAGCTCGCGTTGCGGCAGGCAGCCATGAAGAAACGCCTGCGCGCCATGTACAAAACCGGGCCCGAGCCGCTTCCGCGGCTCATGCTCTCGTCGGCCAGCATTTCGGCCATGCTCCACCGCGCGCGGTATTACAGCGAACTGTCCCGTTACGACCGGCAGCTCATGGCGTCCATCGCGGCTGCACGCGCGCGCATCGCGGGCGACAAGGAGTCGCTCGAAAAGGAGAAAAAGAAGCTTGCCGGCCTCAAGAAGGCGAAGGAATCGGAGTACGCAACGTTCGTTGACGAGCAGGAATCGCGGGAAAAGCTCCTGGCCGAGGTGCGCTCGCAGAAGGAATCGTATGTCAAAATGATCACGGAGCTCGAAACCGCGGAGAAGCAAGTCCAGAACATCGTGGCCGCGCTCGAGAGCAAGCGCAAGACAACGCGCACTCCGTACGAAAAAAGCCTCAACGCCGCGTTCGAGAAGCGCAGGGGCTCCCTGCCCTGGCCGGTGGACGGCACTGTGGTAAACCCGTTCGGCAGGATGGTGCACGCCGTATATAAGACCGTGACCATGAACACGGGCATTGACATAAGCGCATCAAAGGGCGAAAAGGTGCGCTGCGTGGCGCCGGGCAGGGTGGCGTACATCGGCTGGATGCGCGGCCTGGGCAAGCTCGTGATCGTCGACCACGGCGGCTACTACACCACCTACGCGCGGCTCGAGGAGACGCTCGTGGCAAAGGACGCGAAAGTGGAAACCGGAACGGTGGTTGGTCTGGTCGGCGAGTCGCAGACGTATGAGGAGACGAAACTGCATTTTGAGATACGGAAGTCGACCGAGGCGATGGATCCGGCGGAGTGGCTGGAAAAAAAGCGAAAGTAAATTAAGCATAATAATGCGGGCGTTCCCCCTTGCCCGTTTTTGCGGGCAAGGGGTCGGCCGTCCTTCCGGTCTCGGCTTTGCCTCGGGCTGCCACGGCCCGATGGCGGAAGACCGCCGGGGGTCCGGGCAGCACCGCGCTTTGGCGCGGCCTCCAGTCCTGCCTAACGCGGCGGCGAATATCAAGTTAATAAAGATAGTAATATGGCGCCATCGGAATGAATTTGCTAATCGAAACATAATTAGGTTGGAATTGTGGAATTTCATCATGTCATCATGGTAATATTTACTTATGAAACTTCATTTTTTGACAGTATTCTGGCCAGAGCAAGACACTGAAATTATCAAGCATCTGACCGTAGAAGAAAAAAGGCGGTTTGGAAAGGTTGGGGCTTTTTCCGGATTATTGTTCGGACTGCTTGGCGCAGGGATTTCTTTTGGATTTGTTTTTCATCATTTCATTGCTTCCGGGATTAGCCTTGTCCTTTTTATTGCGGTGATATTCCTTCTCAGAAGATATAACCGTCATTTGCTTTATTTAACAGAATGGGCAAAGAACCAGGGCTATTCCGAATCTCACAATCCTCCAAAAACGTCCTAAAAATCCCTTCTGATATCAATTATTTTTATTAATCCTGTTTCAGTTTTCATCCAGAAACGTGTTTAACACTATCATGCCGAAAAATCAGAAATCAATGGTCTGGAAAAACCTCGTTGCCCAGGAACGGGTGAAGGAGATGCTCGGCCCGGCCTTTACATCAGGCAGTCTCGGCCATGCGTACCTGTTCTGCGGCGAGGAGGGCGTGGGGAAGTTCGCGGCCGCGCTCGACCTTTCGCTCGCGCTTCTGTGCGCCGACGAAAATACCGCGCCCTGCCTTTCCTGCGCGGCGTGCCGCAAGGCGCTTTCGGGCAGCCATCCCGACCTGCACGTGATATTTCCGGTGCTGCTTGACGAAAGCCACAAGTCGGGCGGCGACCTGAACCAGAAGGGCTGGGAATTCATCGCGTCGCTCGTGCCCAAGAAAATCGGGTCGCCCTACGCGCCGCTTTCCTACGAGGACGAGGACATTGACAAATCGGCTTTGCACAAGGTGCCCTCCATTCCGGTGGAGTGGATCAAGGAGGTGAACGAGGGCATCCTGCGCGGGGCGGTGGATGGCGAGCGGACCGCCACCATCTTCTGCGACGTTGACACCATGAACGCGTTCTCGGCCAACGCCATGCTCAAGACCCTCGAGGAGCCGCCGCAGAACACCTTCCTGTTTCTCACCACGTGCAGGCCCGAGGCGGTGCTGCCCACCATCGCGTCGCGCTGCCAGATCGTGCGGTTCGGCCATGTGCCGGCGCCCCGGATCCGGCAGGAGCTCGCTTCAACGCTCGGAAAATCCGCCGATGAAGCGAAAATCAACGACGCGGTGTACTTTTCGATGGGCTCGCTGGGAAGGGCGCTTTCGCTCGCGCACGGCGATGAACTCGGAAACGGTTCAACATTGCAGGAAACAGCCCAGGAAGTGAAAGACTTCTGGAACCTCTGCGCCACCGGTGACTGGCTCGCCATTGGTCCCGCGATCGACGAGCGCGCCAGGGAAAAGAATTTTGCCGTGCACGAACGTTTTTTCACCTATCTGCTGTACCTCCTGAGAAACAGCTTTTTGCGGAAAAAGGGGTGCTCTGAAAATTATATTGATGAAAGCAACATACTGGCCGACCCCGCCGGTATTTTCAATGGCCCGGCCGCGACCGGACGCCTGCTCGACGCGTGCAACGCCGCGCTGTCGGGCGTGAGGAACTACGGGAACATCGGCATCATCTTGGTCAATTTCGTCACGACGCTCATGGAGATTCTGAATGTCGAAAAACAGCAAGCTGGTTGAAGTGGTGTTCAAGGGAGAGCGCCGGGCCATCTACCGCAACCGCAGCGAGCTCGACATCAACGAGGGCGACAGCGTGGTGGTTGAGGCGGAGCGCGGCGAGGACCTGGGCCGCGTGTCGCTCGTTGGCGCGCTTGTCAAGCTCAAGCGCGGCAAGGGCGACGCAAAGGGGATCGTGCGCCTGGCCGTGGAGAAGGACATGAACCAGCACAACGCGAACCTGCAGAAGGAAAACGACGCCTACAAGGTGTGCCGGGAAAAGATCAAGCACTACAACCTCGACATGAAGCTCGTGGACGTGGAGATGCAGTTCGACGGCAGCAAGATCACGTTCTACTTCACCGCGGCCCAGCGCGTTGACTTCAGGGAACTGGTGAAGGACCTCGCGTCGGTGTACCGCACGCGCATCGAGCTTCGGCAGATCGGCGTGCGCGATGAGGCCAAGCGGGTGAGCGGCTACGGCGTGTGCGGCCGCAAGCAGTGCTGCAGCGCGTTCCTCAGCGAGTTCGAGCAGATCACCACGCAGATGGCCAAGGACCAGCAGATATCGCTCAACCCGGCAAAGATATCGGGCAACTGCGGCCGGCTGCTGTGCTGCCTGCGTTACGAGGAGGAGGAGTACCACACCGTGTTCAAGGAATTTCCCGCCATCGACAGCAAGCTGGTGATCAAGGGAAAGGACGGCAAGGACAAGGAGGGCGTTCTCACCTTCATCAACGTGTTCAAGAACGTGGGCCAGGTGCGCTTTTCCGACGGCACCGACGAATGGCTCACGCCCGAGGAGCTTTCGAAAGGGCGGATGAATAATGACAAAAAAGAATAGCGGCGCTGCCGCGCGGACGTTTCTGGTGACCGGCGCGCTGCCGTACGCCAACAGCGACCTGCACCTGGGGCACCTCGTGGAGGCGGTGCAGACCGACGTGTTCGTGCGATTCCAGAAGCTGCTGGGAAACCGCGCCGTTTACGTGTGCGCCGACGACACGCACGGCACGGCCATACAGATCAACGCCATGAAGCAGGGCGTCACGCCCGAAAAGCTCGTGGCCGGCATGTGGGAGCGGCACAAGAAAGACTATGCCGGCTTCAACATCGGGTTTGACGTTTTCTACACCACCAACTCCGAGGAGAACCGGCATTACGCGGAGCTGATTTACAAAAGCCTCAAAGAAAAAGGGCTCATTGAGGAAAAGGAGATTTCGCAGTACTTTTGCGAAACAGACGGCAGGTTTCTGCCCGACCGTTTCATCAAGGGAACGTGCCCCAACTGCGGGGCTGCCGACCAGTACGGCGACGTGTGCGAGGTGTGCGGATCGACGTACGACCCGACCGACCTGAAGTCGCCGGTGTGCATCACCTGTGGAAAAACGCCGGTGCTGAAATCGTCACGGCACGTTTTCGTGCAACTGGAAAGACGCCACGACTTCCTTGACAAATACGTCGGCTCCGGCGTTCTGGCCGACGAGGTGCGCAATTTCGCCCAAAGCTGGCTGTCGGTCAAGCTCCGCGAATGGTGCATTTCCCGCGACGCGCCGTATTTCGGGTTCGAGATCCCGGGCATGCCCGGCAAATATTTCTACGTCTGGCTCGACGCGCCGATCGGCTACATGGCCTCGACAAAAAAATGGTGCGATGAACATCATGAAAAAATGGAGTCGTTCTGGTCAAAGGAAGCGGATTGCAGCATCGTGCATTTCATCGGCAAGGACATCACCTATTTCCACACCCTGTTCTGGCCGGTCATGCTCGACAGCGCGGGCTTCAGGCTGCCGTCGAAGATTTTCGTGCACGGGTTCCTCAACATCGCGGGCGAGAAGATGTCCAAGAGCAGGGGAACGTTCATCCTGGCGCGCGACTTTCTTGACAAGGCGAAACACCCGCAGGCCGCGGAGTTCCTGCGGTTCTTTTTCGCTTCAAAACTTTCGGGCTCGGTGAATGATTTCGACCTCAACGCCGAGGAATTCCAGAGCCGCGTCAACACGGTGCTTGCCAACAACATCGGCAATTTCCACCACCGCACCGTGGTGTTCTGCGAGCGGTATTTCGACGCAAAGGTGCCTGATGCGGCGTGGGAAGCCTCCTTTGCGGAGGAGGTTGTCAAAAAGGGGAAAAGCATCGCCGACGCGTATGCAAAGACCGATTACAAATCGGTCATCGAGCAAGTGCAGGAGCTCGGCGATAAGGGAAACAAATATTATCAGGACAGCAAGCCGTGGGAACTTTTAAAAACCGACAAGAACGCGGCCGCGAAGGTGATGGTGACCTGCCTCAACATGATACGCTCCATCGCGGTCTTCTTAAAGCCCATCACTCCTGACCTTGTCAAAAAGATTGAGGATCTTTTCGGCGCGGAACTTTCATGGAATGACCATGTCTTTTCCCTGAGATCGGGGAAGCTTGGCAAAACGGAAATACTTGTCCAGCCGCTTGAAATGGAACAGCTGGAGCTGCTGCGCGGACAGGGCGCCGTCCAACAGGCGCCGTCGTCCGCTTCCGCGGCGGCATCGGCCCCGGCGGAAATCGACATCGCCGCGGTCAAGGCGCTTGACCTGCGCGTGGCCACGGTGCTCGCGGCAGAGAAAATAGAGAAATCCGACAAGCTTCTCAAGCTGCAATTGGAAATGGGCGGCGCAACCCGCCAGATCGTCGCGGGCGTGGCGCAATCGTACAATCCGGAATCGCTCGTGGGCAAGCAGGTGGTGGTCGTGGCAAACCTGAAAAGCGCGGTGGTCCGGGGCGTCACGTCCGACGGCATGCTGCTTGCCGCGCTTGACAACGGCAAATTGTCGGTGGTCCAGCCGGACAGGCCCGTCGCGCCCGGCTCAAAGGTGTCGTAGGGGTTCCCGTATGCAGACAACCATGCGCGCCGCAAAAGAGTCCATCGTGGTGAAAGCCGTCGACACCGCCGTGGTGAAGCGCCTTGCCGCGGAGCTCGGCGTTTCAACCGCATTGGCGACGATTTTCGCGGTACGCGGGTTCAAGACCGCGGACGAGTGCAGGAAATTCTCCGCGCCGCAGCAGGAGCATTTCCACGACCCGTTCCTGTTCAAGCACATGGAAAAGGCGTGCGACCGTATCTGCGCCGCCCTGCGCGACAGGGAAAAGATCGTCATTTACGGCGACTACGACGTCGACGGCGTGACCTCCACCGCAATGCTGCTGAGGCTCCTGCGCCAGTTCGGCGCGTCCTGCGATTACTATCTTCCCAACAGATTGACAGAAGGGTACGGCCTGTCCCTTGACGGCGTGCGCTTGCTCGCCGGACAGGGCGCCACGCTCATGATCACCGTCGACTGCGGCATCACCGCCTGCGAGGAAGTCGCGCTTGCAAAGTCGCTTTGCATGGACGTGATCGTCACCGACCACCACGAGCCCAAAAACGAACTGCCCGCCGCGTTTGCCCTGCTCGACCCCAAGCTTCCCTCGTGCGGCTACCCGGACGACGGCCTCGCCGGCGTGGGCGTGGCGCTCAAGCTCGCGCAGGGGCTGGCAAAAAGGATCGGCGGCGGCGACGAGCTGTGGAGCAGGTACCTTGACCTTGCGGCAGTGGGAACCGCCGCCGACATCGTGCCGCTGGTGGGTGAGAACCGCATCATCGCGAGCATCGGCTTCGGCCAGCTGCCCTACACCAAGAACCAGGGGCTGCGCGCCCTGCTTTCGGCGCAGGGCTGCGACGGCGCGAGCATCTCCACCGGCGACGTGGTGTTCCGCATCGCGCCGTGCATCAACGCCGTGGGACGCCTCGGCGATCCGCGCCGGGGGGTGGAGCTCCTGCTCACCGACGACCCGGCCCTGGCCCGCCTTTACGCGGCGGAGCTCAAGGAGGCCAACATCGAGCGCCGGGCGCTTGACAACCACATACAGGACGAGGCGTTTTCATGGGTGGAGGAGAACTGCGACGCGGACCGCGACTACGGCATCGTGGCCGGCTCGCGGCAGTGGCATTGCGGCGTGGTGGGCATCGTGGCGTCCAAGCTCGTGGAGCGGTACCATCGGCCGTCCATTCTGTTTGCGATAGGAGAAAACGGCCTGGCGCGCGGCTCGGGCCGGAGCATCGCGGGATTCCATCTGCACGACGCGCTCACCGAATGCTCGGGCCTGCTCGAGGGATTCGGCGGCCATGCAGCGGCCGCGGGCATGACCATAAAAGAGGAGAACCTCGCGGCCTTCAGGAGCCGCTTCAACGAGATCGCGCACAAAAAGATCGCGCCCGAAGACCTTGTTCCCAAGGTGACGGCCGACGCCGTGGTGCGGCTGGCCGAACTCACGCAGGAATTTTATTCGGGCATCACCGCAATGGAACCGTTCGGCCCCGGCAACATGCGGCCCGTGCTCGTGTGCCGCGACCTGAAGAACCGCTTCGACCCACGCGTCGTGGGCGAAAAACATCTCAAGCTCATGGTGCAGGACGGCGGCATATCCATGGACGCCATCGCCTTCAATTTCGGCGACCGCAAAAACGAGCTCGGCAGGGCCGGGGCGTATACGCTCGCGTTCTGCCTTGACGAAAACGAATGGAACGGCAGGAAATCACTGCAGCTCAGGGTGAAGGGAGTGGAGCTATGACCATGTGGGACGGCCGGTTTAAAAAAAAGACCGACAGGCTGATGGAGCGGTTCAACAATTCCCTTCCGGTTGACCAGGAACTTTTTGCGGAAGACATCGAGGGAAGCATCGCCTGGGCGCGGGCGCTCAAAAAGGCGAAAGTGCTTTCTTTGCGCGAATGCGCGGCCGTCGAGCGCGGGCTGGCGCGGCTGCTCGAGGACTTCAAACAGAACAGGGCGCGCTTCGTCGCCTCGGACGAGGACATCCACATGGCAATCGAGCGCATGCTCGCCGCGAAAATCGGCGCCGCGGGCGAAAAGCTCCACACCGGACGCTCGCGCAACGACCAGGTCGCCACCGACACGCGTTTGTATGTCATGCGCAGGGCAACAGACATCCGACAGCTGATTTCCGGCCTGCAAAAGGCGCTCTTGTCGCGCGCGAAAAGCGACATGACGGTCATTGCGCCAGCCTACACGCACCTTCAGCAGGCGCAGCCCGTTCTCCTGTCCCACTACTGGCTCTCGTTCCTGTTCGCGCTTGAACGGGAAAAAACCAGGTTTGCACAAGTAAAGGAATGCACCGACCTCATGCCGCTCGGCTCCGGCGCGGTCGCCGGCAGCGGCTTCAATGTCGACCGGAATTTTCTCGCAAGGAAGCTCGGTTTTTCCAAAATCTCCGACAACAGCATGGACGCCGTTGCGTCGCGCGACTTTGTGCTGCAAGCGCTTGCCGCCTGCGCGTCGTGCGGGACCCTGCTTTCACGCTACGCCGAAGACCTTGTCGTCTGGTCGTCAAGGGAATTCTCTTTTGTCGAGCTCGACGACGCCTGGGCCACCGGCTCGAGCATGATGCCGCAAAAGAAAAATCCCGATTCACTTGAACTCATCCGCGGCAAAGCCGGCCGTTTCATCGGTAACCACACCGGGTTCGCGGCAACGCTCAAGGGTGTAGGGCTTGCATATTACAAGGATCTACAGGAAGATAAAGCGTCACTATTTGATTCACTTTGCCAGATGGAGCTTGTCCTGGAAGTGTTCACCAACGTCATCGCAACGCTATCGGTAAACGCGGACGCCATTAAAAAAGACCTCGACCCGCTTTTGTTCGCTACCGATCTCGCCGATTACCTTGTGTCAAAAGGCGTGCCGTTCCGCCAGGCGCACAAGGTGGTGGGAAAGCTCGTTGGCTGCTGCGTTGCGTCGGGCGCAAAACTCACGGGCCTCACCGTGGACCAGCTCAGGGAATTCTCCCCGCTGTTCGGCAACGACGCGCTCAGGGTTTTCAAATGGGAAAACGCGATTGAACACAGGGGAGTGTACGGCGGGACGGGAACGGGGAGCGTGAGGAGGCAGATAATAAAGGCGGAAAGTCTGATTAAGAATAGTTGATGGTTTGCGTAGATAAGTTAAAAGATGTACATTGCTCTCTCACGTATACCATTCATTCCCGCATTTATTACATCTCCACACCGTTACTCCAAAATAAAACACCTTGTCGAAAATCGATTTCTTTTCATGCAGGAAAATAGACCTTGAATCGCATTTCGGACATTTTAACGTCAGCTCGTGTTTTTTGCTGATACGGTCGGTTTCAATTTCCTCATTAAATTTCGATACAATGGGCAGTGCTTTTTCAAAATCACTTTTATTGATTTTTACCAAATTATAAAATCCCCCGCGAAACTGGCCGCCGGGCCCGTGCGGTGTAATGATGGACGGAATCCCCGCCGCTAATAGCCGGTCCCTTAACGAAACAGCCTCGCTATCGTCAAGATATTGGGAAATTATATAGTAATCCATATTTTTTAAACAGAAACGTTAAAGTTCTATTTAGCAACCCTGTTTTCCACCTTATACATCACCAGCTTCCCGAACTCCACCGAATCCTTCATCGCAAATCCCCTCGCCAGCGCCGATTCAAACGCTCCGTTGTCCAGAATCTCCGATCCCCGCGCGAAATAGATTGTCGGATATTTTTTGAGCGTGTCAATCATCGACTTGGTTTCGCCTGAAACCGGCGCGTCGTGAATGGGATACAGGAAACAATGAGAAGGCCTTTTTTTCGAATAGTATGAAAAAACATAGTCCCTGCATCCCGCGGGTGAAAACACCAAAGCGTCCCCGTCTTTTTTGACTTCGTCTATCATACGGCTGCATTCTTTCCACCTCGGATTTATCGGAGCGCTGAAATAGCGCAGGTCTTCAAATATGCAGGTGAAAAACAGGGCTGCCAGCAGGATGATCCGCAGAAAACGGAGGTTGATTCTGTAAACGGTAAATGCAATGAGGATATAAAAAGGGATTGACGCGGTCACCGCGCAACGCCTGGTGAAAAAAGGCACGGTAAAAAATGAAAAGATGTAGGGAATAATGATGACTGCGGTCACCCAGCAAATGAAGAGCGCCCATGCGCCGTTTTCAGTCTCCCAGGTTGCCTTGGAAAAGAGATTCCGGCGCTGCTGGATCATCCACGCAATCAGAATGAACATAAAAACCAGAAGTGCCAAGATGGAGCCGGCGTAGGTTCCGAACGCCACGAATATTTCCTTGGTCAGCAATGATCCGAATCGCGTCAAGGGTGCCTCTGCCCTTGCCCTGAAGAACATAACCGGCAACCACGGCGCACAGAAAAGAAAAACAACGCCGAAGATGATCATGTTGGATTTTAAATAGCCGGTTTTATTTTCGCGGGGTAAGGCGGCAAGTTTATACGCAAAGTAAAGCACCTGTCCCAGAATAACGAACGCGCCGTAGTAGTGTGTGTAAAAAAGCAAAATGGTTGAAACGACATATAATACGATATTTTTTCTCGCAGGCCTGCTTTGAATCAGAAAAAAGAAATAATAAGACAAGATACCCAGCAGCACCATGAGCGAATAGCCGCGTCCCTCCTGGCTCAGCGCGAGGTTATACCGCGACACCGCAAGGATGCAGGCCACGGCAATGCCCGTGCCGCTGCCGAACGCGGCCGCGGCAAGCGCGTACGCCGCGGGAACGGCAAGCGTGCCGGCAACCGCAGACGGCAGGCGCAGGGCAAATTCCGACTGCCCGGCGATTGGTACCCATAATTTCATGAGAAGGTAATGCAGCGGCGGGTGGTTGTCGTCCGCCATGATGCTGTGCAGCATTTCCGGCGTGCTTTTTTTCGCCAGAAACAGCGTGTACCCTTCGTCAAGCGACAGGCTGTTCTGGGATATACTGCACAACCGCATGCCGAAACCGGCGAGGGTAATGAGGACAAGCGCAATTATTGTTCTTATGTTTGAGGATTGACCCATGGCTTATCTTCAATATTAACGAAGCGATGATATTTCATCCACCGAATTAAAAGGAAAATAGTAAAATTAAATAGTTTCATTTCTATAAATCTCCCCGGGGGGAGATATAGTGGGGCGTTACAAGACGCATTTTCCTTGGCGGGTCTAAGGGCCGGCTAGGCCCTTCCATGATTTGAAATAATTCTCAAAATCACGCGCGAATATTATCAGCCCAGATGCGGTCTCAAATACTTCCCCGTCACCGAAGCCGGGCTTTTCGCGATCTGCTCCGGCGTTCCGGTCGCCACCACGGTGCCGCCCCTGTCGCCGCCCTCGGGCCCGAGGTCGATGATCCAGTCGGCGCACTTGACCACGTCGAGGTTGTGCTCGATCACGATCACGGTGTTGCCTTTGTCAACAAGCTCCCCGATCACGTCCATGAGCAGCAGGATGTCCTCGAAGTGCAGGCCGGTGGTGGGCTCGTCGAGGATGTAAATGGTCTGGCCGCTGGCGCGCTTGGCGAGCTCGGCCGCGAGCTTAATGCGCTGCGCCTCGCCGCCCGACAGGGTGGTGGCCTGCTGCCCGAGGTGGATATAGCCCAGTCCCACGCGCGACAGCACCGCGAGCTTCGCCTTGATTGACGGAATCCTGTCGAAGAACCCGAGCGCCTCGTCCACGGTCATGTCGAGCACGTCGGCGATGGTCTTGCCCTTGTAGGTGATCTCGAGCGTCTCGCGGTTGTACCGTTTGCCGTGGCAGGTCTCGCACTGTACGTACACGTCGGGCAAAAAGTGCATTTCTATTTTTATCACGCCGTCGCCCTCGCACGACTCGCAGCGCCCGCCCTTCACGTTGAAGCTGAAGCGTCCCGCCTTGTACCCGCGTATCTTGCTTTCCGGCAGCATGGTGAACAGCGTGCGGATGTGGTCGAACGTCTTGGTGTAGGTGGCGGGATTGGAGCGCGGCGTGCGGCCGATGGGCGACTGGTCGATGTCTATCACTTTGTCAAGCAGCGCGAGCCCCCTGATCTGCCTGAACGGCAGGCAGGGCAGCTTGGCGTTGTAGATTTTTTTCGCCAGCGCCGGAAACAACGTTTGGTTGACCAGCGTGCTTTTGCCCGAGCCCGACACGCCCGTGACGCACACGAGCATGCCGAGCGGAATCGAAACGCCGATGTTCTTAAGGTTGTTGCCACTGGCTCCGGTGATCTCGAGGAAGCGGCCGTTGCCGCTGCGTCGCCGGCCCGGGACCGGGATTTTCTTTTTTCCCGCGAGGTAGAGCCCGGTGACCGACGCCGGGTTTGCCATGATCTCCTTTGGCGTCCCGCTCGCCACGAGCCTGCCGCCGTGTACGCCCGCGCCCGGCCCGATGTCGAGGATGCGGTCGGCCGAAAGCATGGTCTCGCGGTCGTGCTCGATCACCACCACGGTGTTGCCCAGGTCGCGCAGGGACACGAGCGTGGTGAGCAGCTTGCCGTTGTCGCGGGGGTGCAGCCCGATGCTCGGCTCGTCGAGGATGTAGATGACGCCGGTGAGCCGCGAGCCGATCTGCGTGGCGAGCCGAATGCGCTGCGCCTCGCCGCCGGAAAGGCTCGACGACGCGCGCTCGAGCGAAAGGTACGAGAGCCCGACATTGACAAGAAAGGAAAGGCGTTCCCCGATCTCCTTCAGAATTTGCTTCGCGATCTGGGCCTGCCGCGGCTGCAGCGGCAGCGCGGCAAAGAACTCCTTGAGGCCGTCGATGGACAGGTGCGAAAGGTCGGCGATGTTGCGGCCGTTGATCAGGATGGCCAGGCTCTGCGGCTTGAGCCGCCTGCCCTTGCAGGCCGGGCAGGGCCGCTGGGCCATGTAGCCCTCGATCCAGCGGCGGATCTCCTCCGATGTCGAATCGCGGTACCGGCGCAGGAGGTTGGGGATAACGCCCTCGAACTCCTTCTTGAACTGGCCGTGTCCCTCGCGGCTGCGGTTCTCCCATTTCATGAGGATCTTCTGCTCGCCCGCGCCGCGAAGCAGGATGTCCTTCTGTTTTTCCGTGAGCGACGAATACGGTTTGTCAACAGGAATGCCGAAATGCCTGCACACCGACAGCATCATCTGGTGGTTCCAGCTGCCCAGCGTTGCCGCCGCGTTCCACGGCACGATGGCGCCGGAAAAAAGCGAGCGCGACGGGTCGGGAACCACGAGGTCCGGGTCGACCTCGAGAAGGTATCCCAGGCCGCTGCAGGTCTCGCATGCGCCGAACGGGCTGTTGAACGAGAACATGCGCGGCGTGAGCTCGTCGTAGGAGATGCCGCACACCGGGCAGGCGAGAAGCTCCGAAAAGACAATGGGGTCTTTTCCCACGAGGTCGACCGCGACCGTGCCGTTGGTGCTCAGCTTGAGCGCGGTCTCGAGCGAATCCACGAGCCTGCTCTTGATGCCGGCGCCGTTCACCAGCCGGTCGACCACCACCTCGACGGTGTGCTTCTTGTTTTTGTCAAGCGCGATCTGCTCGTCGAGGGTGTAAACGATGCGGTCCACGCGCACGCGCACGAACCCGTCGCGCTGGAGCTTCTCGAACAGGTCCTTGTATTCCCCCTTGCGGCCCGACACCACCGGTGACAGGATCTGGAATTTTGCGCCCGACGGCAGGTCCAGGATTTTGTCCGTGATCTCCTGCACGGTCTGACGCGTGATGGGCCTGCCGCACTTGTAGCACGTGGGGTCGCCGATGCGCGCGAACAGCAGGCGCAGGTAATCGTGAATCTCGGTGATGGTGCCCACCGTGGAGCGCGGATTGTGGCCCGTGCTTTTCTGCTGTATGGAAATTGCGGGCGACAGGCCCTCGATGGAATCCACGTCGGGCTTTTCCATGAGGCCTAAAAACTGCCGCGCGTACGCCGACAGCGATTCAACATAGCGGCGCTGGCCCTCGGAATACAGCGTGTCGAACGCCAGCGAGCTTTTTCCCGAGCCCGAAAGCCCGGTGATCACCGTGAGGCTGTTGCGCGGAATGGTGACGTCGATGTTCTTGAGGTTGTGCTCGCGGGCGCCTTTGATAATAATGTCTTTTACTTGCATGATTTTTGTTCCGAGTATCCTGGTAATTCTGGAAATCCTGATTAAAATTACAACGTGGGGTTTGAAAAGGGCGGGACAATTTGTCTGATTTAAAATACCTCGTCTTGTTATTAATATTTTGAAGGGGGAGGGCTCCCCCTGGGGTGCAGCTTCCGCCGCCGCGCGGTTGTCGAGTAGCAAATACTTTAGTGGCGCATGCTTGAGCTTTTCGAAGCATCAAGACAGCGCGGCGGCGGTGATCTGCACCCACACCCCCTTCTGGGTGCGGCCGGGTACCGACCGCTGCAAGCTTCACACATCCGCCGGGCGCACCCGCGGAAGGCTGTTGTTTAGGGAGATTAACCTGACTAATTAATTACATTAGCCTGATTGGCGCGAATTCTGTTACTTTACTAACCGGAAGTCTGCCGCCGCCCAGGACTGGAGCTTGGTCCCGACCAACGGGAGGAAATAGACCCGCTGGAGCGTGGCAGCCCGAGCCGAAGGACGACGACCCTTGTGACCCTTGGAAATCCCTGACGAGGGAGAAGCACCCGAAGGGGTGGACGGCCGACCACTTGGAGGGCGAAGCCTCTCCAAGGGGGAACGCCCGGATTTATTTTTTTAAGACAACTACATTCATCAAGGACAATTTTACTATGACGATAAAACGTAAATTCATCAGCCTCGGCCAAAGACTATTAATGTCCCGCGGATTCTTTCTCACCTCCACCATGCCGCATCTGTACCGGGAGAGAATTCTCGATGTCACCGACCGTATGGACTATGTCCGGTCCTCGTCGCTGGAGCTTATTGCATATGAGATATACCAGAAGAAAATCCCCGGCAGCGTCGCCGAGGTCGGCGTTTACAAGGGCGAGTTCGCGGGCAAGATCAACGAGGCGTTCCCCGACCGGGCCCTGTACCTGTTCGATACTTTTGAGGGCTTTTCAAAAGAGGACGTCGCGTTCGACAGAAAACAAGGGTACCACGAACACGACGAGGATTTCTCCGGCACCAGCGTGGAAACGGTGCTGGCAAAAATGAAAAACCCAGGCCGTTGTGTGGTGAAAAAAGGAAGGTTCCCCGATACCGCGGCCGGTATCGAAGGCAAATTCGTATTTGTCAGCCTCGACGCAGACCTGTACCTCCCCATCATCGCCGGGCTGAGGTACTTTTATCCGCGCATGCAGGAGGGCGGGTTCCTTTTTGTCCATGACTTTTCCGGCCCCGGCTACAAGGGCGTTCGCGCCGCGGTGGAGGAGTTCTGCAAGGAGATCGGACGGGGATATTTTCCGTTGTGCGATTCGGGTGGAAGCGTTGTGCTGTGCAAATAAGAAAGATTGCCACAGAGGCACAGAGAGAACAAATAGTTTAAAGTTGGAAGTTGAAAGTTAAATGCGCCTTGTCCGTTTTACCGCCTTCAACTTTCAACCTTCAACTTCCAACTGCATTCTTTCTCCGTGGCTCCGTGGTAATTTTTATTTTAAGTATTCTGCTGCGGGGGAACGGCTGGCGGGGGCTCTTGGGAAAGGCCCTTATTGTATTCCTCGTACATCTGCTGAATGGTCTCCGAAAGCTTTGTCCGGTTGAACGGTTTGAACAGGCACGGGATTTTTGACGATTTGTAAATCTTGATGAGCGTGTGCTTGGGGTTGTAGCCGAAGCCGGTCATGAGCACCACCTGCGAAGCAACGCCCTTTTCCCTGAGCTTGCCGATGAATTCGTATCCGTCCATATCGGGCATGGCGATGTCGGTGAGGATGAGAAAAAAGGAGCCCTGTTCGAGCTGCGAGAAGGCCTCGGCCGTCGAGGAGGCAAGGGTCGTCTTCCATCCCAGACTCTCGAGATAGATTTTAAGAAAGTCCAGAACGTCGGCCTCATCGTCCACGATGAGGATGCGGCGGTCAGCTTCGTTCGGTAAAGAGGCCATGGGTCTTGTTGAGAAGCTCCTGTTTGCCGAACGGCTTGGTGATATACGCGTCGGCCTTCATGACATGCAGCCCCACCATCTCGTCAAAGGCGTGGGTCTTGGCGGTGAGGATCGCGATGGGGAGCTTGGCGAACTCCGGGTCGCTTCGGATCTGCTTGAACACTTCCCAGCCGTTCATCTTGGGCATGGAGAGGTCGAGGAGCACCGCGTCGGGCTTGTATTCCTTCACCTTGTCGTAGGCCGCGGGCGCGTCGAGTACGGTTTGCACCTCGAATTCGTCGGTCTCCAGAACCAGTTTCACCAGTTCCGCTATGTCCATTTCATCCTCGACGACAATGATTTTCTTTTTCATTGAACTTTTGCCCCTATTTTCTGAAAAATTCCGAAAAAGCCCAATTCCAGTATTTAAGGCACACTAAAAATGCGACGACCGCCGATACAACCCTTAACAGCATGGGAATACTCTGCGGGATGTGAAGACCGAGGTCGCTGCCGATTATTTCAGAGATTGCCGTGACCGCGATGACAATCGAAGTCACGTACAGCAGGCGGTACCACGGCGGGATCTTGAGCGCAACGCCGAGGGGCCTGCTCAGATAAATGAGAATGACCATGAGGAGCACCGCCGACGCATCAAAGAGAACGATGTAGTGGGTGAAGCCCATGCGCCTATTTCCTCGGCTTTCCCATTTTAAGGAACAGGTTGGTGGAACTTATCATCGACGAGATCGCGGCCAGGATGACCAGTCCCGCCTGCAGCGCGCCGAGCATTTTGCCGTCGCCCGCGGAAACAAACACGGTGAGCGCGCACAGCAGCGAAAGAATGATGGAGACGATGAATCCAATCCTCGGCGTGGGCTCCCCGAATTTCTTCTGGTAAAATGCGGCGATGAGGTACATGGTGACGTTCAGGCACGCCACGGCGCACAGGTATGCGGCAAGGCAAAAGCGCCCGAAATCAAGCAGCATGGTGACGTTCATTACTTTTTACCGAAAACTTTGACAAATGCGTCTTGCGGCGTGTTGTGCGAAATGCCGCTCATGATGCCCTCGCGGCCCGAGAACTTCGATTCCACCTCGATGCCGTGCGGCCCGATCTTGAAGCACCGGATGTCCTTCTGGTGGTCGCTGCCGCGCATCTTGAGGATGAGAAAGGCTTTCTGCACCGTGCTGTCGATCTCCACGTAGCGCATGAGGAAATAAGAATCCACGATGAACGGGATCTTGCTCGTGACCCTACTCATCTGGCCCATGAGGCTGTCGTTCTCGCGCAGCAGCACGCTCGTCACGTTTTCCCGCTTGAGCGCGTTGATGAACTTCCGCTCGATCTCGCGCAGGTGGAACTCGTCCACCGACAGCGATTCGAAATGCGTGACGCTGTCCACCAGCACCCGCTTGATGCTCATCTTCTCGATGATGCTGATAAAGGTGCCGTCGACATTCTCGAATTCCTTGAGCGTGGTTTCAGGGTCCGAGAACGCAATCTTGAGCTTGCCCGACGCCTCCAGTTTCTTGAGGTCCCAGCCGAACTGCAGGGCGTCGTGGTAATACTGCTGGGGGAATTCCTCGAAGGTGATGATGAGGCCCGGCTCGTCGTACTCCGTGATGCCGTTGTAGATGAACTGCACCCCCATGGTGGTCTTGCCCGTGCCGGGCGCGCCCTCGATGAGGCTGGCCGAGCCGGGAAGGAGCCCGCCCTGGATCATCTCGTCGAGGCCCTTGATGCCGAACGGTATTCTCTTTTCCTTCATATGCACGCTCCTTGGATCAGGAGAAAAGATGGACGATGATGGCTTTCTGCACGTGGAGGCGGTTTTCCGCTTCGTCAAGCGCAATCGAATGGTCCGAGTCAAGCACGCCGCTGGTGATCTCCTCGCCGCGGTGCGCCGGCAGGCAGTGCGAGACGAGGACGTCTTTGGGGGCGCGGGAAAGGAGCCGTTCGTTCACCTGGAAGGGCGCGAAGCGCTTTTTCCGCACCGCGGTCTCCTTTTCCTGTCCCATGCTCGTCCACACGTCGGTGTAGATCACCGTGGCGCCGCGGACCGCCTCGGCCGGGTTGTCCGATATGTCAATTTTCGCGCCCGTGTCCGCGGCAACGCCGCGGCACAGCGCCAGCACCGCCGGGTCGGGTTCGTATCCTCTCGGGCCCGCGGCGATAAAATGCCATCCCAGTTTTGCCGCGACCACCATGAGCGAGTGGCACACGTTGTTGCCGTCGCCCACGAAAACGATCTTCAGGCCTTTCTGCGCGCTCAGGCGCTCGTACACCGTGAGCCCGAAGGCAAGCGCCTGGCACGGGTGGAATTTGTCCGACAGGGCGTTGATGACCGGTATCGAGCTGTGAATGGCAAGCCCCGCCACGGTCTCGTGCAGAAAAGTGCGCGCCACGATGAGGTGCACCCACCGCTCCAGGTTTTTCGCAACGTCTTCAACGCTTTCACGCTTGCCCATCTGGATCTGGTCGGACGCAAGGTAAATGGGATGGCCGCCGAGCTCGTACATTGCGGCCTCGAAGGTGATGCGGGTGCGCAGCGACGGTTTTTCAAAGATCAGAACGCCGGTCTTGCTCTCAAACACTTTTGGGTCGGCATTAAGACGTTTGTTTTTAAGATTTTTAGCGAGAAGAATGAGGTGCTCGATTTCCTCGGGCGAATAGTCAAAAAGGGTCAAAAGGTTCTTTTTAGTCCTTTGCCCCACGTGGTCACCGTGCGTGGGAAACGCCTGTTTTCTCTTGGCCGAGCTCATTAGAACTTATGCCGTTGTTAAGGTATTTAACATTGTTAAATAATAACTGTTCCGGGCTGTGAAATCCATTCCTCCAAAGTGGATGGATCCGCAAGTAACCTTTAAAAATCATTTTGTTATTAATTGAAGATTAATTAAAATAATTGTTTCTCACTTCCGTCGAGCAAGGATATTGGAATATTTTGTCAAACAAAATAGATTAATATTCTTGCTTCCCTTAACATCAATCTCACATATTAAATAACAGAAGACAGACCCAGTATCACTCCAATGCCTCTCGTCGAGAGAGGCTATTTAAGCTTTTCCGATTCTGCGCCAGGGCGCAAGGCGGTTTCGCCTTGGCCGTTTTTCACACATTCATCAGGAGGCTTCCGGTGGATATCACAGAGGTCAGAATAACGCTTCGGAACGAAGAAAAGCTCAAGGCGTTTGCCAGCATCACGTTCGACGATTGTTTTGTGGTGCGCGGGTTGAAGGTTATCAACGGCTCGCAGGGGTATTTCGTGTCCATGCCTTCCCGGAAAAGGAAAGACGGCAGCTACCAGGACGTCGCCCACCCCATCAACAACGAGATGAGAAAGAAAATCGAAGACAAGGTCCTTGATGCCTTTGAAAACGAACTTAACAAATCCGGGGCCGCGCAGACGGTTACCAAGGCGCCGAGTCCGGCCGAGGAAGAGGATTTTGACATGGATGACGAGGCGGCAAAGGCGGAGCATTGACAGGGGCATTCATCCTTAGGTAACGGGCATTTCACCGTAAGGGAAATGTCCTTTTTTGTACCCGAATATCCTTTCATCCTTTTAAATCCTTAAAGTTTACTCCCGAATGCACCAGATATTATTTTAGGAACTTTGCTGGGGCGTCGACAAGTGGCAAGTCACGAGGTTTTGGTCCTCGCATTCGGAGGTTCGAATCCTTCCGCCCCAGCTTCTACGTGATTTTTCATGCGTAGAAAGCTGGGTGAGGAAGGGTTCGGAAAAGCTGGTTTCTGCATAATGTGCAAACCCTGTGTATACTCCCTAGTGTAAAGTCGGATTTCTGGCATCAATGATTGTCTTGTTCGAGGGGCGTTGCGGGGCGGGCCCCGCTGTGAGGGGTGTGCCGAAGACTCCGCAGTCCCGCTGCCGGCGGGACGAGGAGGCTGAGGCCAGGGGAGATACCTCTCCCCGCCAGATTTTTTTATCAATGATAATAAAATTCAAGGAGGTTCACGTTGGACATCATCAAACTCAAGGCGCGGCCGCGGGCAGGGTCGGGAAAATCCTATACGCGCAAGGCGCGTGTCAGCGGGTGGATTCCCGCCATTTATTACGGCCGCAGCAGGCAGCCCACAACCATTGAGATAGACGCGAACGAGTTTACCCGTCTCGTGCGGGCGAAAAAAACCAGAAGCCTTTTCAACCTCAGCCTCACCGAGGAAGAGGGCAAGGAGGCCGTTGCGATCATCAAGGAGATCCAGCGCGACACCATCGACAGGAAACGCTTCCTGCACATAGATTTTCAGCGCGTGGCCATGGACGAAAAGGTGACCGTGGGCGTTCCGGTCGAGCTCACTGGCCTGCCTCCCATCGGCGTCAAGGAAATGGGCGGCGTTCTGCAGCATCCGGCCAAGATCATCAGAGTGGAATGCCTGCCGGCAAATATCCCCGAAAAAATCAGCGTCGACGTTTCGATGCTCAAAATCGGGGACTCGGTGCACGTCCGCGACATCACGGTGCAGAACGCCGTGATAAAAGATTCCCCGGACGAAGTCGTCGCGGTGGTGATCGTGCCCACCGAAGAAGTGGTCACGGCTCCGGAGCCCACCGCAGCGGTGGAAGGCGCCGAAGGCGCGGTTCCCGCGGCGGAAGGCGCGGAAGGCGCAGAGGCCGCCGCCGCTCCTGCAGCAGAAGGCGCGGAAGGCGCAGCTGCGAAGCCCGGTGCGCCGGCCGCCGGCGGAAAGCCCGGCGCTCCCGCAAAACCAGGCGCCCCGGCTGCGGCGAAGCCAGGTGCGCCCGCAAAACCCGGAGTTGCTCCTGCAAAACCGGGCGCCGCTCCTGCAAAACCAGGCGCGGCCCCTGCTGCGGCACCCGGCAAGGACGCAAAAGGCGCAAAGGGCGGCAAGTAAAAACACCGGCAACAGAAGTATTTGGAACCTGTGGCGGCATTTGTCAATTTTTTACGGTTCTTTTCCAGGAAAAAGCCGCCCGCGGGCACCGATGTCATCATTTTCGGCATCGGCAATCCCGGGCAGAAATACGAGGGCACCAGGCACAACGTGGGTTTCATGGTGCTCGATTGCCTGGCGCAATCGTTATCGGGCGCGGCCGTCCGCAGCGAGGCGTTGTTTGACGCCCGCACCGGAACGCTTCGCGGAAAGAAAGTTGCTCTTGTCAAGCCCACAACGTTCGTGAACCGCTGCGGCGAGGCCTTTTCGGCAAGCGGCGGGCTGTTCGCGGTGCCGAAAGCGGCGTGCCTCGTTGTCGCGGACGATTTCAACCTGCCGCTCGGCGCGATCAGGCTCAGGCGCGGCGGGTCGGACGGCGGACACAACGGGCTGGCGTCGATCATCGAACGCACCGGGCCCGATTTTCCGCGGCTGCGCGTGGGCATCGGCCCGCTTCCGCAGGGCGAAGGCTCGGTCGATTTCGTGCTGGGAAAATTTACCGAATCCGAAACCGCCCGTCTCGATGCGGCGGTGAAATGCGCGGCGGATGCCGCGGCGGCGTTCTGCAGCGACGGCATAGACAAGGCGATGAACCGGTATAACAGGAGTATGGAAAAAAACAGCCGGCCATGACCGGCATTCAGTAATAACAGCAACACATCCAATCATCCTGCTTCACGGGCGCGTAACAAAGGGAATGCGCGCATGAGTGAAGCCGCTAGACCAAAGGAGGCTCACGTTGAAACGACCCTACGAATCTGTCGTCATTTTTGACGCAACTCTTCCCGAAATCACGATCCATGGCGAAAACGCCAAGCTGGAAGAGTTCTTCCGCAAGAACGCCGCATTTGAAAAGACCGTGGTGATGGGCAAGAAGATGCTTGCATATCCCATCCGGAAGAAGAAGACCGGCATTTTCCACCTGTATCTTTACAGCGGCGAAGGGGACGTTGCCGGCAAGCTGGAAAAACACCTCAAGCTCAACGAGACCGTGCTCCGTCATCTGAGCGTGGGACGGGTGCCGGGGACCTCCAGGCTCGTCGAGGCATCAACACCAACGGAAGGGGCGCAGGCATAATGTATAAAAGAAGCCGATCGAGAAAAGTGTGCTGGTTCGACCAGAATTCCATCGAGCCGGACTACAAGGACCAGCGGATGATGGAAAGCTTCATCACCGAGCGGGGAAAGATCGTTCCGCGCAGGCTGTCGGGGACGTGCGCCAAGCACCAGAAGGCGCTCGCGGTCGCCATCAAGCGCGCGCGGTATCTTGCGCTCATTCCGTTTGTCGCGGAGAACCTGAAGTAAACGGCGCCGCGCCCGCGCCGCGGGCCGAATGGTGCCGCAGGCACAGCAATCACCGATAACAAGAGGTATTACCACATGGAAGTCGTATTGAAAAAAGACCACGACAAGCTCGGCAAGGCCATGGATGTCGTTAATGTCAAGGACGGGTACGCGAGGAATTTCCTCATCCCCCAGGGCATCGCGGTGGTCGCCACCGAGGGAAACCGCAAGGCGGTGGCCGAATCAAAGAGGATCGCCGAGAAACGCGAGGAGAAAAAGCAGAAAGAGGCGCGTGAGCAGGCCAAACAGATCGAAAAGATCCCGTGCACCATCAAGGCGAAGGTGGGCGAGGACGACAGGCTGTTTGGGTCGGTGACCACGCAGGAGATCGCGGATTTCCTGGCCAAGGAAGGGTTCGCGGTTGACAAGAAAGACCTTGAGCTGGAGGAGCCGATCAAGCAGCTCGGAGTGTATTCGGTGAAGATTACCCTGTACAAGGACGTTATAGCCAACCTCAAGGTGTGGGTGGTCAAGGAAGAGTCCAAGTAAGGAATACGGTTTACCGTAAAGCCTTTTGATCAACAAAAGAGGCGTTTATGACATTGCAAGGATGTTTCGTTGCGATCGTGACCCCGTTCGGCGCCGACGGGCTCGTCGACGAGGCGGGGCTGCGCAGCAACATAGAGTTTCTCATACAGAACGGCGTGTCCGGCATCGTGCCCTGCGGCACCACCGGCGAATCGGCCACCCTGTCATGGGACGAGCACAACCGGGTGGTGGACATCGCCCTCGAGCAGGTGAAAGGCCGCATCCAGGTGATCGCGGGCGCGGGCTCCAACAACACCCACGAGTCCATCGAGGCCGCGGTGCATGCCAAGGAGAAAGGCGCGCAGGCCATTTTGTGCATCACGCCGTATTACAACAAGCCCACCCAGGAAGGGCTGTACCAGCATTATAAAACGCTCGCCACGACCGTGGACATTCCCATCGTGTTGTACAACGTGCCGGGCCGCACCGGCGTCAACATGCTGCCGAAAACGGTTGAGCGCCTGTGCGAGTTCAAAAACATCGTGGCAGTCAAGGAGGCGAGCGGCAACCTGCTGCAGATATCGGAGATCCACCGCCGCTGCGGCGACCGGCTCACCATCCTTTCCGGCGACGACGCGCTCACGCTTCCCATTCTCGTGTGCGGCGGAAAAGGCGTGATTTCGGTGGTGGCGAACATCTGGCCGCAGAAGATGGTGGCGATGCTGGCCGCGTTTGCAAAAAACGACATGGCCGCGGCGCTCAGGCTCCACGAGGAGCTGCTGCCGGTCTCCAACGCCATGTTCTTTGAGACGAGCCCCGGCCCGGTGAAAACCGCGATGAATTATCTGGGGCTCGCCGCAGGGCCGTTGCGGCTTCCGCTGGTCGACATGGAAAGCGACAACAGGGAAAAACTCATCGCGGTTCTCAAGCAGAGCGGCATCAAGCAGCTGTCGTAGGATAAAACAATCATCGCAGCAATGCGGAGAAAAAGAGTTGGAAGTTAAAGGTTGAAAGTGACGAAAAGAACAAAAAGCATTTAACTTCCAACTTTCAACTTTCAACTATATACTTCTCTGTGCCTCTATGTCAATCTTCGAAAATGTTATAAAGTGAGCAGGCTCCCATGACAACGAACATCATCATCAACGGCGCGTGCGGGAAAATGGGCAGGGAAATCGCCGCGGTCGCGCTGGAAGACGCCGAATGCGGCCTTGCGGGCTGCGTGGAACAGGCCTCGCACCCCGCCGTGGGCAAGGACTACGGCTCTGTCACGGGCCTCGAGGCAAAAGGCGTTACCGTGGCCGCCGCCGTCGCCGGCCTCGCCATTGACAAAAGCGTCATCCTCGATTTCACCTCGCCGAAAGCGAGCCTGTCGCTCCTTGACGCGGTGGAGGGAAAACAGGCGCGGCTCGTGATCGGCACCACCGGTTTCGACGAGGCGCAAACGGCCCGCATTGAAGCGGCCGCGAAGAAAATCCCCATTGTTTTCGGCCCCAACATGAGCCTCGGCATCAACCTGCTGTTCATGCTCACGGAGCTTGTTGCAAAAAAACTGGGCGGCACGTTCGACATCGAGATCATCGAGGCGCACCACCGGATGAAAAAGGACGCGCCCAGCGGCACGGCGCACAGGCTCGGCGAGATCGCGGCCGCGGCCACCGGCACCACCTACGGCGAAGCGGTGAAGAACGGCAGGTCCGGCATGGTGGGCGAGCGCACGAAAAAGGAGATCGGCATGCACGCGGTGCGCGGCGGCGACATCGTGGGAGACCATACCGTGCTGTTTGCCGGGCAGGGTGAACGGCTCGAACTGCGCCATGTCGCGCACAGCAGGGCCACGCTCGCCCGCGGGGCCGTGGCCGCCGCGAAATGGCTCGGCGGCCGCAAGCCGGGGCTTTACACCATGCGCGACGTGCTCGGCCTGTAAATAATGGCGTTTCGGGCCGGGGAAACGTCAATTTTTTTATTTCTGACACGAAATAATGGTGTTGCGGCGTGCCTGCCAAAAAAATGCGCGTTTTTCACCGGCTAGTGTTCAAGGATCCTTCATGATACAGCGAAAGACGGGATTTCTCCTCGTTGCCGTGGCGGCGGCCCTTTTTGCCTCTCAGAGCTATTCTCAAGACACCGCAAAAGCCGCATCGGGAAATTCGGCGGTACCGCCTGCGGCAAGCGCCAGGCAGGGTGCGGCGTCCGCGCCTGCCGAAAATAAAACCGCACCCAAGGACACCGCGGCGAAAACGGCGGCGCCGCAAACGGCCGCCGCTGCGGCAAAGGACACCGCTCAAAAGGCCGCGACCCCCGCAAAGCCAGCCGCAACTTTACAAAAAAAGAAAACGGTGCAGGAAGACATCATGTCCGAAGACGAGGAGATGCTCATCCCGGAAAAGGGAGTGTCCCAGCCGGTAAAAAATGCGCAACCCGCAAAAACCGACACGGCCAAGGTGGCGGTGCAAACGGCTGCCGATACCGCAAAACCTGCCGCGGCTACCGCGGCAAAGCAGGCGGTGAGCCGCGATACGGCAAGAACAGCGGCGGCTCCGGCCGCGGCGGACACGTCGGCCAGGGCAACGCCAGCGCCTGCCGCTGCGGCACAGCCGCCGGCAGCGCCGGCAAAGACCATTAGAATAGAAGAGGCCCGTCCCATCAATTTTGCCAAGAACCTCAAGGAATACCGCTCGCCAAAACTTGCCATGCTCCTGTCCCTGTGCATTCCCGGCCTGGGGCAGGCATACATTAAAGATTATTGGCGGGCTGGCGTGTACGTGGTTGCCGAGGCGGCCGTCATCGGCGTCAGCGTGTTGTACTCGAGCAAGGGGAAGGACAAATACAACCAGGCAACGGCATTCGCGAACGGGAGATTCTCGGGCGACAAGATGAAGACTTATTACAATGATCTGAAAAATTTCCTCATTTCAGATGGTGTGCTTGATTCGGGAGGTATCCAGACAGCGCTCGATAACATTTCCGGGGACGGGCTTGTAAGTTTCATGCACGCCTGCAGCACAAAAACGCAGGATTTCTACCGCGACATCCAGGACAAGGCCTATACGCAGGGATGGAACGATTGCCAGCCTACGCTCGCGGAAATACAAAATTATGCGACCCCGGGCGGGCAGCTTCAGGATCAACCTAATTACCTGTATAAGTATTACAGAAACAACGACTCGCTCGGCCTGTCGTATTACATCACCATCAAGAACAAGGACAACGGCGCTACCATAGCTGATGGCGACATGCAATACGGCTATTCCGCCGACCAGCGCACGTACCGTACGCTCATGTCGCAGTCCAACGACAATTACAAGACCGCCACCACCGTGCTGTTCCTCCTCCTCATCAACCACGTGGTGAGCGCGGTGGACGCCTTGATAAGTGCGAATGTTTACAACGCGGACCTGCTCGGCAAGCAGACGTTCTGGCACCATATCGACCTGCAGACCGGCGTTGCGGGCCGCGACATGCTGATCGCCCCCGGAATCACCATGAACTTTCGGTTTTAGCCATGCCGCACCGCGCCATCATCGCCGTGATCCTTCTTGCGACCGCCTGCCTGTTGCCGGCGCGGGCCCAGGTGACTGTCGAGCAGGACGTCACCACCGATACCGTCGACCTGTTCGCGAAAAACGCCGCCGCGCCGAAAAAATCGGCCGTGCTCGCCATGTGCGCGTCCGTGATCCTTCCCGGCCTCGGCCACCAGTACCTCGGCGACGACGCCAAGGCGCTCATCTATTATTCCGCGGAGGCGCTGTTCATCTTCGGCGCCATCGCATGCGACCATTATTCGAAAACGATTTTCAACAGCGCCAAGGCGTACGCGTGGGAGCACGCACAGGCCCAGGGCGGACAGGGCGCCGACGACAACTTCTGGAACAACGTGGGCCAGTACGACGAGTCCGACGGCTATAACGAGAACATGGCGCGCGGCTACAACGAGCAGATGGAACTCATCTACCGCGACCAGGAAAAGGACTACCTCACGCCCAACCTGCAGTGGCATTGGGACGATCCCGCCAACCGTAAAACATACAACGGCTTCTTGCAGCAGTCCCTGAGCTGGCAGGTGGCATCGTCGTTTTTCCTCGGCGCCATGGTGCTTGACCGCCTCGTAGCGTTCATCGACGCGCGGGTAACGGCAAAGAACATGGAGACAAAGGCGCTTTCGTCAATCAAATTTGTTCCCCAATACGATCCGCAGGCGCGGGCCTCGGGTTTGACGTTGAATATTAGTTTCTGATCAAATATTTGGAAAACCTTCCCTTCGCAACGCATCCACTGCGGTATGCCGCTGCGCGGCGATTAAAAAAAATGGGGATTTTTATCCCTGACGGCAAGGGCAAACAACACGATAAAGCGCTGTGAGGACACCTTACTCTTTAGGAACGATACAATGATCGTCTTGTCGGGCCCTGATCACATTCCCATATGTTTCAACAGCCCGAAAACGATAAACACCGGCCACACGATCGCCTTGAGAAAACCCAGCACGCCGACCCAGAACGTTGCGGCATGGGAAAGATAATAAATCACCGCGCCGATGAAGCCAAGGCCGTACACGGCGCCGGAACCTGAGTTATGGTAGGATCTGCTCATGGTTGTCCTCCTGTAAGTGGTGTCGTATCCAAATGTAAATTATTTCATGGTTTTGTTTTGAGATTGTATGAATTTCATTGATTGTTTAAAATACTCTCTAACATTTAAGCATAAATGTTTCTTCCAATTTTCTCCGGAGTCATTCCTTGAATTCGCCCATTCTGCTATTGCATAGCCAATTCCTTCTTCCAGCAAATAACCCTGAGTTTGGCCGCGGGGGTTGTTACAATGAGCATTTTCTTTAGCGGGTCTGAGGGCCGGCCAGGCCCTTCCATATCTTGAATTTGTATTTTATTTTACGATCACTCTTCTCGCATTGCATTTATTTGTATTATTTACATCCAACAAAAACAATCAGCCTCACCCGTATTTAGGATATATTTTTTACATTCATCAGCAGTGTCATTTCAACAAATCAAAAATTTAAACAAAATAAAATCTCATGCCCAACTGCCTCTCCTGCAAAAACCTCCACGTTTCCTTCTACACCGACGACGGAATAGGCCGCGCCGTGTGCGGACTGTCGTTTGACGTTGGGGAAAAAAAGACGCTCGGCATCGTGGGCGAATCGGGATGCGGCAAGAGCGTCACGGCCCTTTCGGTGATGCGGCTGGTGCCGGCGCCGCCGGGCCGGATCGAAAAGGGCGAGATGGAATTCGGCGGCAGGGACATCCTGCGTCTTTCCGAAAACGAGATGCGCGGCCTGCGGGGCAACAAAATTTCCATGATTTTCCAGGACCCCATGACCTCGCTCAACCCGGTGTTTACGTGCGGGTACCAGATCCGCGAGGCGATAGTGTTCCATAAAAACATGGGCGCCAAGGCGGCCGACGGCCTGGTGAAGGAAATGCTTGACAAAGTAGGAATACCCCGTCCGGCCGAGGCCGCGGCGAGCTATCCGCACCAACTCTCGGGCGGCATGCGCCAGCGCGTGATGATCGCCATGGCGCTTTCGTGCGGGCCGCAGTTGCTCATCGCGGACGAGCCCACCACGGCGCTCGATGTGACCGTGCAGGCGCGCATCCTCGACCTGCTGCTGTCGCTGCAGCAGACGCTCGCCATGAGCATGATCATGATCACCCACGACCTGGGCGTGGTGGCGGAAATCGCGCACGACGTGCTCGTGATGTACGCGGGCGAGGCCATGGAATACACCGGCGCGGCCGCGCTGTTTGAGCGGCCGCTCCATCCCTACACCAAGGGGCTGCTCGCCACGCTGCCGCTTCTTGACAAAAAGCAAAACCGGCTCAGGGTGATCCCGGGCGAGGTGCCCAGCCCGCTTTCGATCCCCGGCGGCTGCCCGTTCCACCCGCGTTGCGAGTTCCGCATGGACCGGTGTTCACGGGAGCACCCCGAACTGTATCGGCCCGAGCCCGGCCACCAAGTGAGGTGTTTTCTTTATGCCTGACGCAGCAGTAAAAAACACCGTTGCCGTGGGCCTTGACGGACTCAGGGTGTATTTCCCCGTCACGAAAGGCATTCTCGGCAGGGTGGCGGGCTGGGTCAAAGCGGTTGACGGCGTGAGCTTTTCCATCTACCGCGGCGAAGTGTTCGCGCTCGTGGGCGAGAGCGGGTGCGGCAAGACCACCATTGCGCACGCCATACTCGGGCTTGTCAAGAAGACGGGCGGCACCATCACCATCGGCGTGGGACCGTGGAAAGACGCGCCCAAAAACTGGGATGAGCTTGACAAAGAGAGCATCCGCGGCCTGCGGCGGAGCGTGCAGGTGATCTTCCAGGACCCGTATTCGTCGCTCAACCCGCGCATGACCGTCCGCGCCATCCTCGAGGAGCCGCTCATCATCCACAAGATGGGAAGCGCGAAGGAGCGGCGCGGCCGCGTTCTGGAGCTCCTTGACATTGTGGGACTGTCGCGGGACTTTCTCAACCGGTACCCGCACGAGTTCTCGGGCGGCCAGCGCCAGCGCATCGGCGTGGCGCGTGCACTTGCGTGCGGCCCTGACATCATCATCGCCGACGAGCCGGTGAGCGCGCTGGACGTGTCGATCCGCGCGCAGATCATCAATCTGCTGCAGGACCTGCAGGAAAAGTACCGTCAGACCCTGCTGTTCATTTCGCACGACCTGGCCGTGGTGCGACACATGGCAGACCGGATCGCGGTCATGTACGGCGGCCGCATTATGGAGATGGGCACCGGAGACCAGATCTTCTCAGACCCGCGCCATCCCTACACCCGCATGCTCCTGGCCAGCATCCCGGTCGCGGGAAAGGGACGCCTTAACAAACAGGAAGGCCGCGAGGAGGAAAAGGCCGGCGCATGGGGCGGAAAGGGGTGTCCGTTTTATCCGCGCTGTGGAAAGGCGGGGGAGGAGTGCCTTGTGGGAGACAGTGGTTTGAAGGATATCGGCGAAGGGCATCTGGTGGCTTGCATTAGTCAAGGCAAATAAAACAAGTATTAAATCTGGGCGCCCCGCCGAAGACGGCGGCGGCCCTCCTTCCGGGCTCGGCCTTCGGCCTCGTTGCCGGACCGCCCGAAGTCGCCTGCGGCGAAGGGTCGGCCGGCAATTCGCTTTAGCTCACCCTGCAGTCCGGCCTGGCGCGGCGGCAGGCACGCGTTAGTGACCCCGGAACAATGGCGCCGTCGAGCTGTAATTTATCAAATAAGGGAGCAAACAATACCTATCATGTCATCCCCCGACCCCGGTCGGGGACCCATTTTCCTAAGATATATCATCATGAACCTGATCCTTCTTTATCAATCAGATTTTACCGATACATCGCTGGTTGAATTAAAAGGCCGGAGATTAAAGCACATGCTTGAGGTGCACCGGGCAAAACCGGCAGACACGCTGCGCGTGGGATTGCTTAACGGGAAAGTGGGGACGGGAACGGTTGAATCAATTGATTTAAAATCCTGTAGAATGGAAGTCGTGCTTGATCAGAATCCTCCGCCGCCATTGCCGCTCACGCTTCTGCTCGCCCTTCCCCGGCCAAAGGTGCTCAGAAGAATCGTCGAGGCCGTCGCCTCGTTCGGCGTCAAGCACCTTTACATAATAGAAACATGGCGGGTTGAAAAGAGCTTTTGGAAAAGCCCGTTGATAAAAAAGGAAAGCCTCGAAGACCACTGTGTGCTGGGCCTTGAGCAAGCTTGCGATACGGTGATGCCCGAGATTGAATTCAGGCGGCGGTTCAAGCCGTTTGTCGAGGATGAGGCGCCCGAAATAATCAAAAACACCCGCGCGCTTGTGGCGCACCCTGTCGCGGAGCAGAATTGTCCTTATCATGTCAAGGAGCCGATAACGCTGGCGGTCGGCCCTGAAGGCGGTTTCATTCCGTATGAAATTGAGCTGTTGAAGAAGCAGGGATTTGAGGACGTCAATTTTGGGAAAAGGATTTTACGGACAGAATGGTTTGTTCCGGCAGTGGTAGGAAGGCTGTTCTGAGGAAGCTCGGTTGGCGGTTCTATCGGGGGTAGAGGTTAATGAAATAACGATAACGTTGAGCCGCTGGTGTAATGCGCCGTAAAATCCTTTGTTTTAGGTTCCCGTTCGTACTTTGAGCCTTCTGAGGAATTGAAGAAAGCATAAGCACGCGCATAGCCAGTCGGTGCTTGAACGACATGTTATGCATGGTTTTTGGGGTGTCTTCAATTCTTTTTTAAGTATACATAAAGACTAATTCCCATTTCTTTGATTTCGTATTCTTTAAATAATGTTTGCAAAATTAATTTGTTAAAACTATCCTTATTATAAGCTGCATTTTTAAGAAAAGATTTAAAAGCAAATTGCATAAATAATTGGTCAAATCCTTTTAAATTCATTTCCTTTATTGATTTGTCAAGTTGCTCTGAAGATGCGCCTTTATTCATATCAATTATTAAAGCTGCTCCGCCACTTTTTAAAACCCTGTACATTTCGCTTAATGCTTTGACTGGTTCCTTAAAATTCTTAAATGCAGCAGTACAGATAATAAAATTAAACATGCAATCAGGATAAGGCATTTTAGAAACATTACCTTGCTGAAAATTTATGATAACGCCGTGTTCTTTTGCATTCTTAAGGGCAATGTTGACGAAATCGTTACTAATGTCCAAGCCGTAATTATTGTATGTGCCTAGTTTTGAAAGCTCAATGGATAAATAGCCAGGACCTGGTGCTACTTCTAGAATTGAATCGCCGCTTTTAGCACATTTTGCCACTTCTTTTGCGTAAGACCTCATTTCCTCAAGTCTGTGTGTTCGAGAATTGTTATCATACCATTTTGCCATAAAACCGTTGATACCAAGGTCGTGAAAACGGCGGAAAAAACTCATCATAGAATCACCCTCTTATCTTACTGCGTTAAGAACGTGGAAATTGTTTTTTAATATTTACGATCGTGCTAATATGCCGGGCCTTGTGCTGAGCCCGTCGAAGCATACGACCGCATTTTCATTCTGCAAACCACCAATCTTGTATGAAGAACCGAGCGACCGCGAACCAAGGGTGTTTGCAAATGCGAAGGTCATGATTTAGCGCCTTGTTAGGCCTGCTCTTATTCTTACTTTTCCTTAACCGTATTCCCAACTATTAATTTGGACCCTGAATTTGCAAGAAGCCAAGCTGTAATTGCTAATATATTTATCTTTTGAATCAACCCAAATACATGTACGCTTTTGTTGTTAAAAAGCAATAAAATCAGCCCCAACAATGAAATCGTTAAAAGCGAAGTTATCAGTGAATACGTTTTGAAAGTACCAGATTCTATCTTTCTGGCAATTAGAAATACGGCAATTGGAAAACATGTAAATTCGGATAAGGCAGCCCAAACATGTATTTGACCACCAATAGTAACGGTTTCGCCTATATCCATTTTCATTAACCCAATAATTATAACACTTATTCCAGCCAAAATTAATAACAAAGACCCAATCCGGGCTAATCCTACATTTAGCCCGATTAATATTTCACATATTCCAATTGCAATTAGTCCGATAGTAAGTACCATTAAGAATTCACCTACTGCAAATCTGCTTAATGGCTCTGACAGGAAACTTAGTTCTGGCCTAAGAAAATGAATAATGATTGACGCAACCAAGAAGTAAAGAGCACAAGCGAAAGCGATTACCATTTTGATATTGATCTTCTGCATTTTCTTCTTCTCCAGGTCTAACGCCCGCGATAAGCCGCGAGCTGCAGTGGAACTATTCCTAAAAACAAGCACTGCAGCTCGTCGGTCTTTATTGCGTTGTTGTGCCTGCCTTTTCTTCCATTTCATTTCTTGGTTCAGATACCTTCATGGCCAATATGATATCACTCGTTATGCCAAATGCTACTATCGGAATCGCAGAAATATATACAGATAACATGACCTATACCAAATCATCAAATTTATCATTGCTTGAAATTGGCGTGTTGTCTTGAGATACCTTTTCCAAATCTCTCTTGTTTCGTTGCTTGACTAAATATCGAGTTATCCAAAAACAAATGCCACAAATTATTATGGTTGGGATTACCTCAACCAAAAAAGCAATAAGTGAGTGGTTGGGAAAATAGTTTTTTATGGTAGATATGCTGTAGAACTGGGTAAGAATTATTGCCATTAACTTAAGCAAGACAAATATAGATACGATTGGAATAATCGCCAGTAGTTTCTCGATTCCCCTACCATATTTCAACGAATAGGCAATAACGACAATAATCGCTATTAGGGCCGGAATTGCAGCCATATGTAACCCTTCCGCATTTCAATATTCATTTGAGCCTGGCAGATATTCAATTTTCACGACCACTATGATGTCACTCGTTATGCCAAATCCTACCTCCGGTGGGACTCATCAAGCGACATGACTGTTGTTACACATTACTTATGCCAATTCCCAGCCGTGGCAAGGCTCAGTTGCCAATTGTTTTCGAGGCACAACGCCGCACTAATATGCCGGATTACGACCGCATTTTACCGCCGCAAACCACGAATCTTGTATGAAGAACCTACCGCCAGCGAACCAAGGGTGTTTGCAAATGCGGACGGTCATTATTTAGCGCGTTGTTAAGTATATTTGATAGCAGCGTAAACAAATTACAAGTAGTTGTTCAGAAAGCCCTAAGTAGTTCTCTTAAACTTCCTGGTATCATTTCCGAACGAACGCAAAAAGACACTTGGAATTTCCGTAAATACTCCTGCAGGTTACTAGGTACATTCCGTTGGGAAATTCGAAATTCGGAAAGGATACACTGCCGTTTGATACATGTGTCGAAAACGACCGAACTAGCCGGCCGTTGGGTGAATGGATGGATATCTCAAGCGCCGTGCCGTTGAGCCATTGAGGAAAACCAATGGAAATTTTGGTCCCGGACTGATGAATAGATATCAACTGTTTGTCTTCGGCGCTTGAACTTGGGTTAAAGACAATACCCAAGCTGGCTGGCGTGGATAAAATTGTTCCGTGTGTCCCTACGATTACGATACAATTTGTATTGGAAACAACTGACAGCAGTGTTTCCTTGACGGCATTTCCCTCATTGGTCCACGTAGTGCCTCCATCAAAGAACAAAATCGTTCCTGAATCGCCTACTATCACGAATCTACTTCCCGTCCAGGTGACGGCGTTGAGGTTGTTGTCTTTTAGCGTGCCGGAGTCGGGCATGCCTATTTGAGTTGGAACGGTATGGTGTACCCAATTTGTGCCATCCAGGGAAGTCAAGACTTCCGGCATTGACGACCATTCGCAGAAGGCAGAAAAGGACCTTGGGCCGACAACCGCGAATGAGGTGTCGGTCCCGCCGACGAAACCGGAGCTCCCTCCAAGGGAAGAGTCTACGCTGGTCCAAGTGATGCAATCCTTGGATGATGAAATTCTGTACTGGTACGACTCGCCTTGCACGAGGGAGCCCCTGCAATAGCACACCCATGAGCACCAATTGTATTCGTTCTGGAAAAGGACGAAATAGGATCCTGACCAGCAAATTGATTGTATGGTGGTTGGAAATTGAAGATTTGTGCTGTCAATGGGGCCTGGTGCTGTTCCCAGAGTCCATGAGCTGCCGTCTTTTGAAAGGACAAGACTGTTGCTTCCGTAACTGGCAACAAATTGGCTCCCGGACCACGCAACAGCACCTATTCTCGCATTCGGCAAGCCGACATCGATTTTCTGCCAAGTCGACCCATTGCCGGAGTAAATGAGAGCTCCGGAGTCTCCGCATGCCAACGCCCGCGTTCCCGCCCAGGTCGCGGCCAACAGGTTTCTCGAAGTACCCGAGACTTGTTTTGTCCATGCCAGGCCATCTCCAGAGGTCAGAACTACGCCGCTATCCCCGACGGCAATGAATTCTTGGCCAGACCAAAGAACAGAATGAAGCGTTGCAAATGTTCCAGATACGCTTTGCGTCCAGGCATTTTGCGTTGCGGAAAATGCTTGTAAAAAGCATAGCATGAGAAGCGTCGTGATTGATAGTAATGTTTTCATTTTTGGCTGCCTTTCCCAAATGAATTGAATTACTGGTCCCTATTATTCATTAATATGCCGGACTACGACCGCATTTTCCCACCGCAAACCACGAATCTTGTATCAGGAACCGGCCGACCGCGAACCAATGGCGTTTACAGATGCGGACGGTCATGATTTAGCGCGTTGTTAGAAATGCAATTATTAGTATTTATTTTCATTGAATTCATTAATTCAGTTTCTTCTTCTATAGACATGATATCCAATTTCATTTAATCCTATATTTCTTAAATACAAAGTATCTTCTGACCCAGATACTTTCCAATTGAACGCAGAAACTGTGTCAAATATTGTGGGCTGAAAATAGAGAGTGTCTGCATTTGACTTCCAGTTTGATTGAACTGGATTTGGGTTTGGCACTCTTTTAACACATACAATGTGTGGTGAACCAGGAAGAAGGGTTGGTGTGTAAGCAGCAGAAACTATAGTTCCGAAATAAGAATAATTTGCGTTGAATTCATATGATATTGAATCACATTCATTGTTTGGATTTCCAGAATTGTCCCAAGAACCAACGATAGGCAAGGAGCTTAATGGTTCACTCGGATGAGAGCAAAGCAAGAATACCGGTATCAAGATGTAAATTGCCTTTTTCATTTCTTTATTCCATTTCTAACGCCGCGCTAATATGCCGGACTACGACCGCATTTTCCCGCCGCAAACCACCAATCTTGTATGAAGAACCGACCAGCCGCGAACCAAAGGTGTTTGCAAATGCGGACGGTCATGATTTAGCGCGTTGTTAGATTTTCGTTTCGTTCTTACACTCATAAATTGCCTTTAACTTTCAATTTCTTTTTGATTAACCATTCTTGAAATTGAGTTTTCATCAAATTGTATTCATCCTCTGACATATCCTTATATTCTGGATAAGCCCACTTTCTACCATTTCTTGGCCAAATAAAGAA
>DATJAL010000010.1 GCA_035516255.1 Chitinivibrionales bacterium
TCTTTCCTGAGGTTGCCAACAACTGGACTGCTTCCCGTTTGAACGCATCGTCATACTTCTTACGTGACGTAGACATACACACCTCCAAGAACAAAGATAAATTTGGTTCTCGGAGTGTCCAAATTCAGGAGTACACCTCAATAAGCATAGCTCCCCATCCCCATTTGCAAGGGGGATGAGGGTCGGTTTTACCGGCAACCACGTCAACGTTCTATGCTGAAACCTGTTTACAAAAGAATACTCCTCAAACTTTCCGGTGAAGCGCTTGCCGGCACCAAGGGCTTTGGCGTTGACCAAGGCGTGATCAGCCAAATCGCAGGCGAAATCAAGGAAATCACCAAGGCCGGCGTCCAAACCGGCATTGTGATCGGCGCCGGAAACATCTTCCGCGGCGCCGCTGCCGAAGACCTCGACCGCACTGCCGCCGATACCATCGGCATGATCGCCACCATCATCAATTCCCTCTTTCTTAAGCAATATTTGGAAAAAGCAGGGCTTAGCGCCTGCGTCATGAGCGCTATTCCCATCCCCAAGGCCGCTGAATACTACGTTGCCGAGACCGCAATTCGGCACCTTGAAAACGGCAGCGTGGTGATCGTCGCGGGCGGCACCGGAAATCCTTTCTTTACAACCGACACTGCGGCCGCGTTGCGCTGCGCGGAAATAAAAGCCGACGTGCTGCTCAAGGCCACGAAAGTGGACGGCGTGTACGACAGCGATCCGGTCAAAAACAAAAAGGCGAAGAAATTCGACACCATCTCGCACGCGGAGGCGCTCGCGAAAAACCTCAAGGTCATGGATGCTGCCGCCCTGTCGCTGTGCATGGAGAACAACATCCCGATCATCGTTTTCAAACTGCTCGAACGCGGCAACCTCCGCAAATGCGTGGAGGGCTCGCCGATTGGAACCATTGTCAAAAAGGGAGAATGACCATGGGATTAAGCGCAACCATTTACGCTGAAACCGACCAACGCATGAAGAAGACCATCGAAAACCTCAAGAAGGACTTTTCGCGCATCCGCACCGGCCGCGCGAGCGCAACGCTGCTCGACGGCATCACGGTCGACTACTACGGCTCACCCATGCCCGTGAGCCAGACCGCAGCCATCTCCATCCCTGACGCGCGCATGATCATGATCCAGCCGTGGGAAAAAAGCATGCTCGGCCCGATCGAAAAGGCGATCCAGGCCTCCGACCTCGGCCTCAACCCGCTCAACGACGGCAACGTGATCCGGCTGCCCATTCCGCCGCTGTCCGAGGAGCGCAGAGCCGAGCTCTTCAAGCACTGCAAGAAAATCAGCGAGGACTGCAAAGTGGCGGTGCGCAACATCAGACGCGACTCGAACGAAAAACTCAAAAAGGCCGAGAAAGACAAGCAGGTGACGCAGGATGAGGGCAAGAAGGGGCAGGATGAAATACAGAAATTGACGGATAAGCACATTAAGTCGGTTGATGAGATGCTGGTGGTGAAGGAGAAGGAGATAATGGAGCTGTAAGGTATTTATTTGATGATTGATATATAAAAAAGGGCCCGCTGAGGCGGGCCCTTTTTTATTCCTTCCAGCTTGCTATCCGTAAGAAATCATCATGAATCCTTCCATTCGATACTATCGTACTTTTTGAGGTCAAGCTCAAATCTCTTCCATCCCTGTCGCTGCATTTTCCCCCCGCCTCCTTTATTATAAGCATGCCGGCGGCGAAATCCCACGGTGACAGTTTGTACTCGAAATGCCCGTCGAACCTTCCGCATGCCACCCAGCACAAATCGAGCGCGGCGCTGCCGAGCCGCCGTATGCCGCGAATGTCGGCTTTGAACAGCGACCGGACCGTATCAATGGTTTTTTCCATGAGGGCACCGCGGTCGTAGTAGAAACCGGTGGTGATGATGGATTCGGAAAGCCTGGCGGTGTTCGAAACGGCGATTTTTTTATCGTTGAGAAAGGCTCCTTTTCCCTTTTCCGCACAAAAAAGTTCGTTGCGCACGGGATCGTAAATCACGCCCGCCATCACCTCGCCTTTTTCCGCATAGGCGATGGAGACGCAGAAATGGGGGATGCCGTGCGCGTAGTTGTTGGTGCCGTCGAGCGGATCGACGATCCAGAGATGACCGGCAAGCGTGTCCGTGTTTTCGCGGCGCTCCTCGGCAAGCACTTGATGCAGGGGAAATTTTTTTTCAATCAGGGCGACAATCGCCTCCTCGGCCTCAAGGTCCGCTTCGGTCACAAGGTTGTTCTTCGTCTTCTCATACGAGCCGCCTTTTCCGAATTTTTTCATTATGATATCAGCAGCTGCGCTGGCGGCTTGGCCGGCAGTTGAAATGATCTCGTTCATGGAAAATACCTTTGGTAAACTTTTTATTTATTCTTGCCTAGTAACCCGTTCCCAGTCTTATTTTATTTAAATAATTGCTTTTTTTCCACATCTTCGGAAAAATCAACGTTGTTTTTATTTAACCATAATAGTATAAATCAGGCATCAAATCAAGGACAGGTATGAAAGTTGTCATTCCGGTAGCAGGCATGGGAACGCGGCTCCAACCGCATACGTTCAGCACTCCCAAGTCCCTGATGCACGTGGCGGGAAAACCGATTCTGGGGCATATCCTTGACAGCATCAAGGGCGTCGCCGCAGAGGAAGTCATATTCGTAACGGGCCCGATGGGCAACAAGATACGCTCTTATGTCAAGGCCCATTACAATTTGAAAACCAAGTTCATTGACCAGAAGGAGCCTTTGGGACTGGGACATGCCATCAGCTGCGCCGCGCCGTTTTTCGGCCCCTCTGCCGTGCTCATCGTGCTCGGCGACACCATTCTCGATTTTGACATCAAAAAATTCGTGAACTCGGAAACGTCGGTGCTCGGCGTGAAATACGTTGAAAGCGGTGCCCGGCAGTTCGGCATCGCGTTCACGGCGAAAAACGGGGTGGTGAAAAAGCTCGTTGAAAAACCGGATCTGGAATCCGGGCTTGCGGTCGTGGGGCTGTACTTCGTGCGCGACGGCAGGCTCCTTGCCGCCACCCTCGCCACCATGGTGAAAAACGGCGAAAAGACGACGGCGGAATACCAGCTCACCGACGCGCTCCAGCGCATGATTGACAAAGGGCATATTTTCTCGACGGCCGAGATCCAGGGATGGTTCGACTGCGGCGGCATGAAGGCGCTTCTGGCCACCAACCGGTACCTGCTCCCCCGCAACTCGAACGCCCAGACGCCCCGCCGCGTGCTCAACAGCAACATCGTGGTGCCGCCGGTCAACATCCATGAATCTTGCGAGATCGACCAGTCCATCATCGGGCCGTTCGTGACCATCGCCGAAGGCGCGAAAATCAACCGCTGCCAGATCGCGGACAGCATCATCGAGAGCAACGCGTCGGTGAGCCAGTGCGTCCTCGAAAACTCGATCATCGGCGCCAACGCGGTGCTCAAGGGAAAAAAGATCAACCTCAATCTCGGCGATTCCTCGATCGTCGAGCTCGGGTGAGCCGCCGGCGCGGCGTGCGGGACGTTGCAGGGCTCGGCGAATGACAAGTATATTTACCTCCGTGTGGAGAAACCCTGACCGGCCCGTTATTCTCGCCTCGCAATCTCCCCGGCGGCGCGACATCATGTCCCTCATGGGGTTCGACTTTGAGGTGATGGCGCCCTCGGTGGAAGACGAGAATGTTTTTTTCAACGGCGGGACCATCGGGGAATCGCTGGAGGCGCTCGCGGCCGCAAAGGCGCAGTCGGTTTCCGTGAAAAAGCCCTCGGCGCTGGTGCTCGGCGCCGACACCATAGTGTGCGTTGAAAAGGCGGTGCTCGGAAAACCCGCAGGCAAGGCGGAAGCCGCGGAAATGCTCGGACGGTTGTCGGGCAGGACGCATTCCGTGTACACCTCGGTGGCGCTGCTGTGCGCCCAATGCGGTTTTAGCGCCCGGGCAACCGGGGAGACAAAAGTGGTGTTCTGCAAACTGTCGGCCAGCGACATCGACGACTACCTGGCCCGCGAAGAGTACCGCGACAAGGCCGGCGCCTACGCCATCCAGGGCAGGGCCCTGGTGTTTATTGACAGAATAGAAGGATGCTATTACAACGTGGTGGGGCTGCCGGTGCAAAAGACCATCGCGCTCTTTACCGCCTATATGACCCGAAAGGACGCTCATCATGCCTGACGAACCCGGCGCAGCCGAACAGCAAAAACCAGAGCCGCAGCAGCCCGAGCTGGTGGGAGACCTGCTCCGTAAAGAGCGAATCGCCCGGCGCGTCGCGCTCGAGACCATTGCCAAGGACCTCAAGCTCGACGTGAAATACGTGCGGGCGCTTGAATCAAACGACTACAACAACCTGCCCTCCGCGCCCTACATCCGCGTGTACCTCCGTTCGGTGGCCAAATACCTCCAGCTCGATCCCGAGGCCATTCTTAAAAAATTCTATGAAGAGCGCGGCATCCACGATGAAAAATTCCGCAAGGGCAGCGACACGCAGATCGTGATCACCATGGTCGACAAAGGCAACAAAAGAGAAGTGAAGCCGTGGATGGTCATTCTTGCCGTGATTGTCGCGCTGGCCATCATCGTCGTTCTTGCAAAGAAAATGGGCACTGTTACCCCAGAGACACCGGCGCCCAAACCCGCCGCCGCCAAGCCGGACACGCAGCACGTTGCGCATGCCAAGCCACCCGCGCCAGACTCCAGCCTCGACAGCCTTATCGGAAGGCTCATTCCGCACGACACCGCCGCTGCAAAAGCGGCCGCTGCTGCGGACACCCAGAACAAACCGCTTGCCGTGGCAAAGGACACGCTCGCGCAGACCAAGCGCACCCTGAGCTTTGAACTGAAGGCGACCAAGGATTCAGTATGGGTGCAGGTCTTTTCCGACGGCGTTTCGTGGAAAAACTGGCTCAAACCGGGCCAGACCAAGCGGTGCTTTGCGCGCGACAGCTTCAACGTACACGTGGGGAACAACAGCTGTATCGAGTACACCTTTAACGGCAAGAAGTTCGGGATCGAGGCAAAAGACGTTGCCATTTTCAAGCTCGGCCGGGGCATGCTGCTGCCCGAAATCTGGACCCTGGCCAGATGGAATACCGTTTTTAAAAACCGCACTTAATTTTTGTTCAAGGTTTTTTTCTGTTTTCTCTGCGTCTCTAGTGTAATTTTTTTGGGTTGATTCCTCATGCCTGTTTGGACAGACTCCCACGCTCATCTTTACGATTGCGACACAGCTGCGCTCGACGCGCTGATTGCCTCGGCGAAAAAAAACGGCGTTCACCGCGTTCTTAACGCCGCAACGTCGCTTGCCGCAAGCCGCACCGTTGTTTCGCAATGCGCAGGCCGGCCCGCGCTTCTTTGCGGCGTGGGCATTTCGCCGTTTGACGTGAAAAACAATCCCAACACATGGGAAACGCAGCTTGCTGACCTGGCCGCAAGGCCCGGTGTTGTCGCTATAGGCGAGACCGGTATTGACGCGACAAATCCTTCTTATCCTGATCTTAGTCTTCAGATTGCGTTTTTTGAAAAACACCTTTCGCTTGCAATACGGCTCGGCCTTCCCGCCATCATCCATTCGCGCGGGTGCGAGCAAAAGGCGCTTGACATTTGCGTGTCTTCCGGAGTAACTCGTGCCGTTTTTCATTGCTACACCGGCGACGAGGACACGATGAAGAAAATTATTGGTGCGGGATATTATATCTCTTTTTCCGGCATCGTCACCTTTACCAATTCACCTCTTGGCTCTCTTGTTAAAACCGCATCGCTTGATTTCATGCTCATAGAAACAGATTCGCCGTATTTGGCGCCAGTGCCATATCGGGGAAAAACCAATCAGCCCGCGTGGGTGGCGCTGGTGGGAAAAAAGGTGGCGGAAATGAGAGGGATGGATGAGGAGGAACTTTCAGGTACGCTGGAAAGAAATTTTGGCAGATTGTTCTTAAAGAATAAAACAGCCCCGCTGCCAACGATATTTTTATGAATATGCCGTTTATTTCATCATCCTGCGGTCACGATCAAATGTCGATTATGAGCTACAAAGTTTTCACCTGAAACCTTTTTCCAAGGAGCTTTTATGCCACCCAATCCATTGTCCGTCATTTACAAACTCGACCCGGACCTTCAGTCCCACGTTGAGGCCGTAAACAAATTCGTCTATTCCGACGGAGCATTGCCGAAAAAGTACAAGCTCATCATGGCGCTCGCGTTCGATGCCGCACACGGCGCGGTGCCGGGCGTGCGCTCGCTCGCGTCCTCGGCCCTACAGGCCGGCGCGACCAAGGAGGAGATCGTCGAGGCCGTGCGCGTCGCGTACCTGCTCACCGGCGTGCCCGCGCTGTTCACCGCGTCGCAGGGATTGGCGGAGATGGCAGAAGAGAAATAAATAACGGCACCGAATAAAATTGATGACAAAATTGTTGCAAAGAGGCTGAAAGGTACTGGCTTTGATTTACTGTAAGGAAACGCATTTCTAAGAAGTTAGGTGATTCAGTCATGAAATTCATCTTCTCCTGCATTCTTCTCATTATACTTAATGAATATGCATTTCCCAACCTTCAAAAAATCCACCGCATCAGCATTCTCGGCTCAAACGTTTTCATTCTTGAATCAGATTCCTCGCTCGTTATGATCGACGCGGGATATGCGGGGCACGAGAAATCCATTCTTGACACAATAGTAACGCTGAAGAAACCGTTAAAGCTGATATTCATCACCCATGGCCATTTCGACCATTACGGGTGCGCAAAGGCGGTGCATGATAAAACCGGCGCGCCGATCGGTGTGCACCGCCTGGATGAGAAGTATCTGTGCGAGGGCAGAACGCCGATTGACAAGGTAAACTTCGCGGGCTTTTTCGGAAGGCTCTTGCTTCCCCTGGCAGAAATGATTTGGAGACCGCCCAGGCAATGCCCGGACATCGTTTTCAACGACAACGACTCGCTTGACCGGTTCGGGCTACGCGCGAAAATCGTTCACACGCCGGGCCATACTCCTGGCTCGTGCTCCGTCATCGTTCAAGACAGCATCGCCTTTGTGGGGGACCTGCTCACCAATTCCCCGAAATTCGACAAGCAACGATTTTACGGCACCGATTGGAGGCAGATAGATTCTAGTTTGGTAAAACTCTGCCGGTATAAATTCAGCATGGTGTATATCGGACATAAAAGCAAGACAACTGACAAAGCGGAATTGTTGAGACTGATAAAGGAGAAATAAATATAAAAATTATCTTGTTGGGGGAAGTTCAGTCTGTCTCATACCTTCCTAAATAATCATGGCGCCTGCCGGTCACGGCACCGGTTCTCCCTCCGGTCTCGCCTTCGGCTCGGGCTGCCACAGCGCGAGACCGCTTTGCGGCGGCGTCCGGGCAGCACCGCGCTCTAGCGACGGCCTCCGGTCGCCCCTGGCGCGGAAAGTCAGCCTGTTTTTTTCTGGCAATATTATTGTCTTTTTTCCGCAGAATAATAGCTCTCGCTGCCGCCGTCGTATCGCCAGCCACTAAGTCTCTCCGCGAATCACGGGAGTATCGGCGCCAAAGAGGGGGTGTGCCCCGCAATGTAGAGATGCAGCTCGCTGCGTCTCTACATGTGGGGCCAGGGGGAGACTTCCCCCTCCAGATACTTTTTATTTGTATTCCTTTTCCACTCTATCCCATTAGCTGCCCTCATCCGAATTAATTTATATTGTTATATTGTAAACGATTAAATTCCATGGTCGAATTTTAAGAAAATCATTATGGACCTGAACGATTCTCTCTCCCTTATCAACGAGCGCATCCGCACGCTCAAGCGGTATCATCTTGAGCCCGAAGAGACGGACATCAAGCTCAACCAGAATGAAAACCCGTACGACGTTCCTGACGACCTCAAGAAGGAGATCGCCGCATTCTGCCTCAAGCGGCCCATCAACCGGTACCCGAACTTCGTGCCGGACGGGCTCAAGGCAAAGCTGTCGAAATTCTCGGGTGTGCCGGCGGACGGCATCATCGTGGGCAACGGCTCAAACGAGATGCTGCTCGTGCTGCTTTTGTCGCTGACGCGGCAGGACGGCGACGTGATATTGTGCCAGCCCACGTTCACCCTGTACCGGCTTCTCGCAACCGGCATCGGCGCTGTCGAGCGCACCGTCATGCTCAAAAACGACCTGACCTTTGACGTGAAGAAAATCTGCGAAGCAGCGGAAAAGTTCCCGCGCTCGCTCATGATCCTGTGCTCGCCCAATAATCCCACCGGGTGTACGCTGAGCGAACCTGACATTAAAAACGTTCTTGCGGCGCACACCGGTTTTCTGGTGCTCGACCAGGCATACGTGGAATTCGGCGGCTTCAGCGCGATCCCGCTTTTGAAAAGCAACCCGAACCTCATCGTAACGCGGACCTTTTCCAAGGCGTTTTCGGGCGCGGGGCTGCGCTTGGGCTATATGCTGGGCGCGCCCGGCGTGATCCAGGAGATAAACAAGATAAAGCTCCCGTACAATATCAACTTTTTCTCCGAGCATGTTGCCGGGGTGCTTCTTGACAACGCGGAAGCGCTCAAGCCGCGGGTGCAGGAGCTTTCGGCGCGCAGGGATTCGCTGTTTGCGTTCCTGAAAACCATGCCGTTTGACGCGGTGTATCCGAGCGCGGCGAATTTCATACAGTTCAGAACCAAGCGCAAAGACGAGCTGTTTTCGTTCCTGAAGAAAAAAAGCATCCTTATCCGCGACATATCGCAGTATCCCCTGTGCGAGAACTGCCTGCGGGTCAACGTGGGCTCAAACGACGAGACGCTGGCGTTTCAGAACGCAGTAAAGGAGTTTTTCAAGCCCGACGCCGCGTAAACTGACGTTATGACTGATACCATGAAAGGACCAGCCATGCTGCGAAAAGCAAAAATAACGAGAAAGACCAAGGAAACGGACATCGGCTGCGAGCTCGCCGTTGACGGCAACGGATCCGCATCAGTCAAGAGCGGGAACTCGTTTTTCGACCACATGCTCACGCTGCTGGCCAAGCACGGCCTGTTCACCCTCACCGTGCGCTGCAAGGGCGACACCGACGTTGACTTCCACCACAGCGCCGAGGACATCGGCATTTGCCTGGGCCAGGCGCTGCACCAGGCGCTGGGAAACCACGCGGGCATCACGCGCTTCGGCACGGCCTACGTGCCCATGGACGAGTCGCTCGCCCGCGTGTGCATCGACATCAGCGGAAGGCCGAACCTTGTTTACAACGTGCGGCTCACCACCTCGCACGTCAACGACTTCGAATGCGACCTGGCGCAGGACTTTTTCAAGGCCTTCACCGACCACGGCCGCATCACCATGCACGTCGACCTGTTGCGCGGCAGGAACAGCCATCATTCGCTCGAGGCCGTCTTCAAGGCGTTTTCCCGAGCGCTCGCGCAGGCCTGCGCCATAAACCCGAAGGCTGCGAAGGCCATTCCGTCGTCAAAGGGTATTTTATAGTGCGCAGGAGCACGTCATCTGTTTTTTCCCCGCGCGCCGGGATCGTTGCGGCGCTTGCGTGCCTTGCCTTGTGGTGCGGCCAGGGCATGTGCAAAAAACCAGACCTGCCGTTGCCGTATCTTATTTTGCGCAGCGTGCAGACGCCGCGCGAGCTGGTGTTTCCGCATTTTCCCGCCCAGTACACCGTGCCCATTGCCCTGTCGGGCTCCATTGCGGACGAAATGGCGAAAACGCTGCAGGCCGCGGGCCTCGAAACGCCCTACTACGAGGAGGCCCTTGACAAATCGCAACAGTTCCGCCTTGTCGTGGCGAACAAAAACTATTCGCTCGAGACGCGCGACCTGCTTTCCGGCGTTCTCAACCCGGTTGAGATGATCGACATCGTGGTGTCGTCTGCGCTCAAATACCGGCAGGACGAGCAGTTCGGCGCCATCGCCAACGAGACCAGCGCAACGATGACGTCGCGGCGGGTCCAGGGCAGGACCATGCTCACCATCACGCTGGTTCCCCGTGGAAAATATTTCGCCTACGCCTATGAGGACCTCGGCGCGTACATCCGTGAATCGTGGATGAGCGTCGCCACCTGCGTCATGGATTCGGCCTCGCGCTGCGTGTACGAGCTCTCCCTGCAGAAAAAAAGCCGAACCTTTGCGTCCGACCAGACCCAGAAACCGCCCGTTGACAGCTCGACGCTCCGCTACGCCTTTTCGTATGCCGCGATCGGCGGCGCGCTCATGCCCACGGCGCTTTTCCTCTCTGTCAATGGCGAACCTTCGCTTGTCCTCGAGGCGTCCTACCGCAGGGAGGGAAAATTCCTCGTGTTTGACACGAGGAAAATCTGCTGCATGACCCCCAAGGCGGCGGGCCGCGATTCGTCGTGCCTTTTGATGACCTACGGCGCCTACGCGGCGAACCGCGCGCCGCAGCCGCCAAAACAGGAAGCGGCGCCGCAGGCCTATGTGCAGAGCATGGAAAAGGCGGCAGCGATTTCGCGAAAGGCGCTCTCCTGCATCAGAGACGGCAGGCTCGATGACGCCGTGGCAATGCTCAAAAAAGTCGTTGCCGACTTCCCTGAAACGCCGCAAGCCGTTGAGGCGCGCAAGCTTCTGACCGGCCTTCCGGGCGGCGCCGCCCCGCGCTGAACGCACGCCCCGGTAAAAAAGTATGGATTTTTCGCTGCAAGTATTGTAGTTTTTGTTATAGTGCAGTGCCTTTAGTCAATTTTCTCATGAAGGAGGAACTATGCACGGAAAAACACTCCTGGGACTTGCAACCGCCATCGCTCTCACGCTGTTCCTATGTTTTTCGATTGCAGGGTGCGCGAAAAAGAAACCGGCGGAGGCCAAGATGCCCCAGACGACGCAGCTCTCCAAGCAAATACCGGGCGCCGACACCTCCGACGTGTTCAAGGAATTTTATTCCGAGGACACGGCGAAAAAGAAGGCCGCGGCCGCACCAAAGAAATCCGCAAAACAGGAAACGTTCTCCACGGCTTCCGCCGCGGAATTTTCCGAGAACGGCCGCTACACGGTGCAGGTGTCCTGCGTCAAGTCGCAGTCGTTTGCCAATTCGATGGTTTCAAAACTGAAGGACAAGGGATATCCGGCCTACGTGGCTGAGGTCCAGAACCCGACGCCGAACCTGAGCGGCACCTTTTACCGCGTGCGCATCGGCGGATTTGACAAGGTGGCAAATGCAAAATCGTTCGGCGAAAACACCCTGATCGCCAACGGCTACGAATACTGGGTCGACAAGAAATCAAACGACAACGTGGGCATGGAAGGCTACGGGCTCGGCTCGGGAAGCGCGGGCAGCAGCGCGGCGGGCAGCTACAACGCCGCCAGTCCCCCAACGCAGCCCTCGACACAACCCTCCTCGAGTTTCGGATCGTCAAGCTCAACGGAAAGCTCGTTCGGCTCCTCTACGTCTTCGGGCACATCGGGGTCGAGCTCGTTCGGGAGCTCGTCGCCGGGCACCACAGGCTCGAGTTCATTCGAGAGCTCGCCGTCGTCGGGCACGGGCACAACGGGCTCGAGCTCCTTCGGAAGCTCCTCGTCGTCGTTCGAAAGCAGCGGATCCTCGTCAACCACGCCGTCGTCATCGGGCACCACGAGCGGCTCCTCGACCTCGAGCGGATTCGGAAGTTCCGGTTCGTCAACTTCCTCTACGCCGTCGTCCTCTTCTTCCTCGACGCCGTCATCGTCGGGAAGCTCGTTCGGCTCGACCCCCTCGAGCAGCGGCACCGGCGCCACGGGCGGCGCAAAGGACACGTCGGGCGGCTGGTAACCCGGCGGATCGTTAATTTGACAAAGGCCGGCAAATGCCGGCCTTTTTTTATTTGTTCATCAAGTATTTTTTACGGCAGATTAAGGTTGCATTTTACTGATGACCTACATCACGAGATACAACGCCGTTCGTGCTGAGCCTATCAAAGCATGAACGTTCACCCTTCGATACGCTCAAGGCGAACGGCTGTCAAGCATACCTTACTCCTTTCGATAGCAATGGAATAATCAATCGTGCAATGCCGCTTTTTCGAGATATCCAAGAAAAATCATGAATGATCAAATCAAAGTGTCATGCTATCAATCATAAAAGGATTTCCTGTGCCCACAGTCGCCCTTCACAATCTCGGCTGCAGCAAGAACCAGATCGACGGCGAGCGGATGCTCGGCGCGCTCGTCAAGGCCGGGTTTTCCGCAACCGATGATTTTTCCAAGGCCGACGTCATCATCGTCAACACCTGCGCGTTTATCCGGGAAGCGATACAGGAAGCGATCGACGCCATCCTTGACATGGCGCGCTATAAAAAAACAGCGGCATGCAAAACGCTCGCGGTCGCGGGCTGTTTTTCCGAGCGTTTCAGAAACGAGGCGCGCAACCGCCTTCCGGAGGTGGATGTCTGGCTCGGTGTGCACGACTGGGCCGCGCGGCTTAAAAAGATGTTTCACACCGGCAGTGCTTCAACCGCCGGCCGCATTCTGTTTCCGCCCATTGCCACGCAATACCTGAAAATCGCCGAAGGATGCTCCCGGCGCTGCAGCTTCTGCGTGATCCCCGCGGTCCGCGGTCCGCACAAAAGCCGGCCGGAAAGGGAAATCATCACTGAGGCGCAGTGGCTCTATTCCGAGGGCGTCCGGGAATGCATTCTTGTTTCGCAAGACACTTCAAACTATGGAAAAGACAGCGGCGGCTCGCTTGTACACTTGCTCGAACACCTCCTCGCGAAAACGAAATTCCCCTGGATACGGCTCATGTACCTGCATCCGCAATGCGTGGGTGAAGGCTTGCTGCACCTTGTCGCACAGGAAAAGCGGCTGCTCCCCTATTTCGACATTCCGTTGCAGCACATCTGCGACGAAATCCTGGCTTCCATGAAGCGGCGGCCGCTTTCAAAAGGCATATACCGGCTTCTCGACCGCATCCGGGCCATGGTGCCTGACGCCGCGATACGCACCACGCTCATCGCGGGATATCCGGGCGAGACAAACCGGCATTTTGATGAACTGCTTGCGTTTGTGGAAAAAGCGCGTTTCGAGCACCTCGGCGTTTTCCCCTATTCGCCGGAAAAAGGCACGGCCGCTTTCCGGATGCGAAAACGGCCGCCGGCCGATACGGCCAACCGGCGCTGCGAACAGATCATGGCGCTGCAGCGCGAGATCAACGCCGCACGCTGCGCGTCACTCAAGGGCAAAACCATTGACGTCATTGTTGACGGACCGGCGCAGGACAACAGGCATGCTACCGGCGCGCAGGAGGGAAGAACAAAATGGGACGCGCCCGAGGTTGACGACACGGTGATCATTCCCGGCGGCGGCGCTCCAGCCGGTGCCATTGTGCCTATGACCGTTTTTTCTTCCGGCGATTACGAGCTTTTTGCGCGGCTTGCGTCGCGTTGACTGATTTCTCCTGCATGATGTATCTTTGACCTCTGATTTTTATAATTTCAATGATTTACTTGATTTTAAATAGAGAATAAGATTTTTTTAATAGCCGGAGTGCAATAAAAACAATGCCTACCTACGATTACGAATGCGAAAAATGTGGACTGGTGTTCGAGGAGTTCCAGCGCATCACCGAGCCGCCGCTCACCGTGTGTAAGAGGCCGGGCTGCGGCGGAACGGTCAAGCGCCTCATCTCGCCCGGCGCGGGGTTCCTGTTCAAGGGAAGCGGGTTTTACAGCACGGATTACCGGTCGGAATCGTATAAGAAGCAAGCGAAAAGTGATACAAGTTCTTCGACCACCGATTTGAAATCTGGGAATGCAGGAAAAAAGAGCCAAGATAAAAAAAGCTCAGGCGATAAATAGACTGAGGATACAATAAAACAGCTTTGATCTTTTCAAATATATCAATCTCGACTCCCAACTCATCATTATTGACTATCCTCCATGTTCATCGATGAATCCCTCATCACGGTCAAAGGCGGCAGCGGCGGCAACGGGTGCTTTGCCTATCTGCGGGAAAAGTACCGTCCCCGCGGCGGGCCCAGCGGCGGCAGCGGCGGAAAGGGCGGCAGCGTTTTTCTTCAGGGCTCGCACGACCTCCACACGCTCGCCGACCTCGAGTTCCGGCGGCACTACGCCGCGGGCGGCGGCGCGAGCGGCAGGGGCGGCAACAAGGACGGCAGGGACGGCCAGGACATCATCATCCATGTGCCGCTCGGAACCGTGGTGAGCGACGCGGATTCGGGCGAGCAACTTTTCGACGCGGTTGACGGTTCGGAAACATTCTGCGCCGCGCGCGGCGGCGCCGGCGGAAGGGGAAACGCGGAGCTCAGGACGCGGAAAAACCCGCTCCCCGACCATGCCGAACCGGGGGAGCCGGGCGAGGAAAAGCGGCTCAGGCTCGAGCTCAAGCTGCTCGCGGACGTGGGGCTCGTGGGCAGGCCCAATGCGGGAAAATCAACGTTTCTGTCCTGCATCTCGGCGGCAAAGCCGAAAATCGCTGACTATCCCTTCACCACAACGCGGCCGTTTCTCGGCATCGTGGCCGTCGAGGGGTTTCAATCATTCGTGGTGGCGGACATACCGGGTCTTATCCAGAATTCGCATTTGGGAAAGGGACTCGGCATAAAATTCCTCAGGCACATCGAGCGGACGCGCGTTCTTGCATTGCTGATTCCCGCCGATTCCGAGGACCCTCTTGCCGAGGCGGCGCTTCTGACGCACGAGCTTGAGGCGTACAGCCCGCTGCTTGCCCGGAAACCGAAATGCTTCATTATGTCGAAGAGCGATCTTTGCGCCGAGCGTCTCCGGCCACCCAGGGGATGGCTTGCCATGTCGTCAATCACGGGCCGCGGCGTGAAGCCGGTGCTTAAGAAGCTCAAGGCAATGCTTGAAGCCGCCGGCGGCGCGGGCGCGGCGGAAGGGGCATGAGCATGGAGCGCTGCCCCGTTTTCATCAGGCCCGCGGCGGGAAACGACCTTGCCGCGATTCTTGACATAGAGAAATACTGCTGCACCGTGACGTGGAACCTCTCGTCGTTCAGGAGCGAGCTATCGGGTGAAAACCGCATCAACCTCGTGGCGCAGGCCTACGACGGCCCGCTCTGCGGTTTTATTTTTTCCATGCTTGCCGCCGACGAGCTCGAAATCAACACCCTTGCCGTGGGTCCAACCTATCAGCGGCTCGGGATCGCGCAGAAGCTCCTGGCCGCGGCGGCGCAGGCCGGTTTCAGCCGCGGCGCGGAAACCATGCACCTTGAGGTGCGCTCCCGCAACAGGCCCGCGGTCTGCCTCTACGAAAAGCTGGGCTTCGAGGTGCGATGGATCCGGAAGAAGTATTATTCCGACAACGGCGACGACGCCATCGTGATGTCGAAATCCATCGAAGTGCTTTAACCCGAAAAAAATCACCACGGAGGCACGGAGAGCACGGAGAATTCTAGATACACAATAAATCAAAAATGAATCCTTCTGTTTATTACCTCTTGTCATCAACCTAACGTTTGTATATTTTTTTATGGTGCGGCGGCTGCCGTTTCCTGCCGGCCGTTTCCCGGCCCGCGCTTTTCATTCATCGCCAGAAATCGTTATGCCGTTGACCTTGGCAAACAGAATCACCATTCTGCGGATCTTCGCCGTTCCGCTGTTTGTGGCCGCGCTGCTGTATTACACCACCGGCGTCGCCAAGGGCGCGCCGGAAATCGTGCTGCGGTGGGTTGCCACGGGAATCTTTCTGGGGATTTTTCTTTTCGACGCTGTTGACGGCTACCTCGCGCGCATACGCAGGGAAATCACCGCCTTGGGCACCCTGCTCGATCCGCTCGCCGATAAGGCGGTACTGGTGTCCGCCCTCATTCTTCTTTCCGACCCCGCGGCCGAAAAGGCGTTTTCGCCCCATCTGCCGATTTGGTTCATGATCGCCGCGGTGAGCCGCGACGCCATTCTCGTGATCGGCGGACTCATCATCCAGAGCATCATGGGCAGCGTGAGGGTGCAGCCGCGCATCACCGGAAAAATCACCACCTTTTTCCAGGGGACGATAATCTTCTGGGTACTTGTGGGCCTGCCCGCTTCCCCGTTTCTGTGGCTACTGTACATAGCCGCGTTCTTCACGGCCGTTTCTGCGGTGCAATACCTGCTTGATGGGATTAGGCAGTTGGAAAAAGCAAAATAGGCCTTCGGCTCGGGCTGCCACGGCGCGAGGACGCTTCGCGGCGGCGGAGATTATCACCTTGTAAAGCAGCAGTGACGCCAGCGAAAGCAATCAGCGGCTATTCCTTTTTCATCTCGCAGAAAAATTGTGCAACAATAATTGATCCATTAAGAAGTCATTAACAAATCGGGAAAAGGTTGGAGCCACCAAATATGGCAGACTAATCAAAAACTCCGCCGACGCGCCAGTGTGGACTGGAGTGGTGCGCTGGAGCGCATTGCCGGCCGACCCACGCCGAAGGCGACTCGGGCGGTCCGGCAACTAGGCCGAATGGCCGAGCCCGGAAGGAGACACGGAGCCTTCCGACCGCAATGTCAATAGCGGTTGGAAGGCAGGCGCCCTGCTCATTATTATTATTCAAAAACAGAGGCACTCTCGTTTATCAAAAGAAAGTGCCTCTTAAAATCAAAATAAAATTGCCATGTAATTAAAACTTCTTCTCCTGCTTGAAATCTTCAGACATTCCATACTCTCCCGAGAACGGAATCCACCGGTCCTGGCTGTGGTCGGTGACGGTGGAATCGTAGGTCTTTTCCACCTTTTTTTCCCAAATCTTCTTGTTGTCCTTCTCGGTCATGGTCTCGAAGTTCTGGCGGACGCATTTGAACCGGTCCACGGCGATCATGACGGTGTCCCCCAGGCAGTCCCACGTGCCGTACGACTCGAATGCCCAGTCTTCCTTGAGGTTTTTCGCGCTCTGCCCCTTCTTGGTCTCCACCAGTTTGACTTTGCCGTCCTTGAAAAAATCAAAGACCTTTTTCTCCACCGCGTTGATTGACTTGTCCGTCTCACTCTTCGTGGGGTTCACGCACACCCATTCGCCGGGAAGCCGATCCTTGAGCTCCTTTGCACGAGCTTCGTTGAACCGCAACACCGGCAGCAGGTTTAGGGTCTTATTACAATTGTCCTCGATTTGGTAAATAAACGACTTCTGCACAAAGGTGTTGATCACGGCCATGGCACTGTCGAGCTTCTTGAGCTGCATGCCCGTGAATTCCGTTTTCGCCTTGTTGAGCACCGCCATTACCGAATCGGTGTAGGCCTTCATGCGGCCGGAATTTTCCGAATACAGCGCCTCGGCCTGCGCGATGAGTATCCGCGCCGAATCAAGGCACTTCCTGGCCCTGGTTTTCTCATCCTTCTGTTTGGAATAGCTGGCACCGTACAGGTACTTTACCGCGTCGGAAAGCGAGCTGTCCGGTACACCCTTTGCCTTTAACTCGTTGACACGTGCTTGAGCGTCGTCAATGGCCTGCTGACTGACGCTGCATCCTCCCAGCAGTATAACGCTTAAGGCCAGGGGAACCATGAAAACCAGTTTCTTCATATTTTTTCCTCCTACAAAAGGGCTGACAATTATACAATGGGCTTTCACGCCTATAGAAATAAGATATGTAGGCTTGGTATGTCAAGAATATTTAGGCGGGGGATTAATAATTATTGAGTCTTGAAAATAGTTTAAGAAAGGCTGGGCGTTCCCCTGCTTCGCAGGGCCGGCCGTCCTTCCGGTCCACCCCTTCGGGTGCTTCTCCCTCGTCAGGGATTTCCAAGGGTCACAAGGGTCGTCGTCCTTCGGCTCGGGCTGCCACGGCCCCTCTATGCCTTCGGCGAGTGCCGGGCAGCACCGCGCTCCAGCGCGGCCTCCAGTCCTGCCTGGGCATAAGTAAACTGCCATTCCTGTAATTACTCCCCTCTCCGATTCGGAGAGGGGCAGGGGGTGAGGTCTCAACGAAAAAAAGAAAAACCTTTCCAAATAATAAGAATGCCGCTTTTTTCAAAGCGGCATTCTTATCATCCATCAATAATCAATTTTATTTCCCCCGCAGGGTAAATGCCACGAACATCGAGTTCTGGCCCCTGCGGATGAGGAGCAGCACCGAAGTTCCCGGCTTGATCGATTTTGCGACCTTGGTGAACTCCTTTACCGACGAAACAGGCTGACGGTTTATTTCCTGCACCACGTCGCCCGGCTGCACGCCCTCGCCCGCGGCCTGCGACGCCTGGTCCACGTCGGTGACCACCACGCCGGTAACGTCGCTCGCGATGCTGAACTGCTGTCTTGTCTCTTCCGTCAAGTTCGTCACGCTCAGACCGAGCTGAGAACCGGTGTCGGCGCCGCCCTCGGGCTGCTTTTCGCCGCCCGACGACAGTTTGTTCACCGCGGCCTCGTCGCGCTCGTTAAGCACCACGTTCACGGTGATTTCCTTTCCGCCCCTGAAAACGACGACCGGGATTTTCTTGCCGGGCTGGATGCCGGCCACGGTGTTTTTCAGCTCGTTTGAGGTCTCCACCGCTTTCCCGTCCACCGACAGCACCACGTCGCCGCGCTTGATGCCGGCCCTGTCGGCCGGCTGGCCCTTGAACACGTCGCCGATGAGCACGCCCTTGCGGTTGCCCAGGCCCAGCGCGCTGCGCATCGCGTCATTGATGTCCTGGATCTGCACGCCGAGCCAGCCGCGCGTCACCTTGCCGTTGTAAATGATGTCTTCCATGACGCGGCGCGCCATGTTGATGGGGATGGCCATGCCGATGCCCATGAACCCGCCCGAGGTGGTGTAGATCATGGTGTTGATGCCGATGAGCTCGCCGTCAAGATTGACAAGCGCGCCTCCCGAGTTCCCCGGGTTGATGGCGGCGTCGGTTTGGATGTAGTTCTGGTACTGCGTGGGGTTCTTGTCGTCGCGCCTGCCGAGCGCCGACACGATGCCCTGCGTCACGGTCGAGGTGAGGGCGAACGGGTTGCCCACGGCCATCACCCACTCACCCACGCGCAGCTTGTCCGAGTCGCCGATGTACGCGACCGTAAGGTCCTTCGCCTCGCCCTTGATCTTGATCACCGCGACATCGGACAGCGAGTCGACGCCCACGATGGAGGCCTGGAAGGTGCGCTTGTCGGCCGTTCTCACCTCGATCTCGTCCGCGCCGTGCACCACGTGGTAATTCGTGAGAATGTATCCGTCCTTCGAAACGATCACGCCGGAGCCGAGCCCCTGCTGGCGCCGGAACTGTTTCTTGGGCTGCTGCTGGGGCTGCCGCTTCTGGTTACCGTGGCCGCGCGGCACGTTGAAGAACTGGTCAAAGGGGAACCCCGGGTCCTCGTCCCCGAAAAACTGGTAAAAGGGGTTGTTGTTGAACACCACGGTGTCGATCTGCGTGGGTATCACGCTCACCACCGACGGGATCACCTTGTCCGCGATGTCGGCGAAAATCGTCTTGAACGACTGGAAATCGGGCGTGGTCTTTACTTCTGGCTTTTCCTTTGCGCCGAAGGTGATTGAGCCCTTGTCGGGCCGCTTGCCGCTGTCGGCGAACGAGAATTTGCATTCAGCGACAAAAAGGCTGAACGCAAGAAGAAGAAACATGGTAATGGGAAGCGTGCGTTTGATAAAAGGTGCCATGGGAAACATCCTTTCTTGATGGCAAAAAGGAGAATTTTTCAGTTTATTTTCGCTCACAATATTTCGATTCTGTTCGGAAAAAATTGTTTGAAAGCTCTGCGCTTTCCCCTTCCTTTTTCAATTGGACTTTTGTCAAAGGACTAATGTCACTCCCGCGAAAGCGGGAGTCCATCTTCTCTGGTGAAATTTCAACCATGGATTCCCGCTTTCGCGGGAATGACACGTGGAGCGAAGCGGATATATGTACCGATTACCTATAATATTTGTTAACAACGTGCGGTGAATTTTACCAAACTTAAATAGTTAAGGAACCACCGCTTCAAAGTCATATCAAGATTGGATTTAACTTTTACGGGAACGGCCCGAGAATCAAACAACTTTATTTTACTTTAAAATTTCCTGGTCCATGGTCTTGACATTCGACGTGCCGCCCTCCACGAACGACTGCTCCGAAACGCGCGTAAGCACCGCGGTCTTCCTGAACTCCGCGAGGGTGAGCGCGCCCGCGTTGCACATGGTGGATTTGAGCTTTGCGAGGGTGACGCCGAGCACGTCGGCAAGCGAGCCCACCACCGGCACATAGCCGTCAACGCCCTCCTCGAACGAAAATTCCGCCTCGCTCTCGCCGCTGTAGCGCTGCCAGTTGCGGGCGCGGTTTGAGCCCTCGCCCCAATACGGTTTGTAAAGCCTTCCGCCGATGGACACCTTGGGCGTCGGGCTCTCGTTGGTCATGGCGAAATACCTTCCCATCATCACGAAATCGGCGCCCATGGCCAGCGCGATGATGATCTGCGTGTCGTTGGCAAGCCCGCCGTCTGAGCACACCGGGACATATATGCCAGTTTCCTTAAAGTAGGCGTCGCGTGCGGCCACAACGTCCATGAGCGCCGACGCCTGGCCCCGCCCGATGCCCTTCTGCTCGCGCGTGATGCAGATGGAGCCGCCGCCGATGCCGACCTTGACAAAGTCAACTTTGGCCTCGCGGGCGAGGTAGAGGAAGCCGGCCGCGTCCACCACGTTGCCGCCGCCCACCACCACGCGGGTGCCGTAGTTCTTTTGCACCCACAGGGCCGCGTCGCGCTGGAACTCGGTGTAACCGTCCGACGAATCGAAGCAGAGCACGTCGGCGCCGGCCGCGATGAGCTCCGGCACCCGCTGCTTGAAGTCGTGCGTGTTGACCCCGCATCCCACGGCGAGCCGCTTCTTCTCGTCGAGCATTTCAAAGGGGTTCTTGATGTGGTCGATGTAGTCCTTTTTAAATACCAGCGACTGGAGGCGTCCCTTTTTGTCAAGCACGGGCAAGCACTCCTTCTTGCACTTGCGGAGTATCTTGTTCGCCTCGTGGAGCGATATCCCCGCCTCGCCGAACACCACATTTTTCTTCGAGGTCATGAATTTCGACACGGGCGCGTTCAGGTCGTCCTCGAATTCCCAGAAATCCTTGTCCGTGAGGATGCCGAGGAACTTTCCGTTCTTCGACCCGTCGTCGGTCACCGGCATGGTGGAATGCCCCGTTCGCCTGCTGATGGCAACGGCCTCCGACAACTTGCTGCCGGGCCTGAGGTTCGAATCGCTCGGCACGAACCCGGCCTTGTGCTGCTTGACGCGCGCGACCATCTCCGCCTGGCTCTCGATGGACTGCGAGCAGAAGATGAAGGCAAGGCCGCCCTTGCGGGCAAGGCCGATGGCGAGGTCGGCGCCCGACACGGCCTGCATGCTCGCCGACACGAACGGCACGTTGAGCATGAAGGGGCTGTTTGAGCCCTTCTTGAATTTGGCGACCGGAGTCTTCAGGTCCACGTTGGCCGGAACGTTTTTGGTGGTGGTGAGCCCCGGGATGATGAGGAACTCGGAAAAGGTGCGGGAAATTTCGTCAAGGATTTTCGCCACGGTGACCTCGCTTTGTTCTTGATAAAACAAAAACGCACCTCCGGCCTGCCGGAAGCGCGTTTGAATGTTGGAAGGTATCCATGATTAAAAATATATCAAAAAAGGGGTGGGAGGCAAAATCTGATAAATAGAAAAAAGATTTCAAGAAAAATTAAAAAGCTGGTAGGGCCTCACCGGCCCTAAAACCCGGCAGGGAAAATGCTCATTATAACAACCCCCGAACCCCCTTGGAAAGGGGGAAATAGATCTTTAACAAAAATTCTAATTGTAAAAACCAAATATCCCACCAATAACAGACATGATCCCCAATAACATGCCTAGTCCACCAGCTTGTAATGAACCTTTCTTGCCCATTTTCAGCCTGATAAATGATAAGATTTTCGATTTACCGGCAAAATCATAAAGAGCGCTTATAAAGAAAAAAGACGGCAATAAGTAACATGTCAATTGTTTTTTGTAAACACTTCATTTCTTTTCACTCCCGTGAATATTTTACATTAACATTTTGATCTTGCCTTATTTATCATAAATTCCTATACTGATGAAAATGTTTGCCACGACTGCTAATACAATCAAAATTAAAGAAAAATGATGCCATAAATATTTTTTGCAGAATGCGAAATAACCATTCTCCTAGTCTCAACAACAACTTTTACCAAGCAATAAAGCAAGGCAAGGAATGGAAAAAAGGCGAGATAGGGATATGCCCGGTCAATCAATGGAATATTGAACAATGCAAAAACTTATCCAAAGGGATAAATAATTGACAATATACTTATAACAAATATTTTTCGCATGGATTTCTCCATCCACGGATAGTTTCGCATTACCCCCATCATCTTGAAACTGCTTGCGTCTAATGTTTATAATCTAAATCATTCCCTCCCCGCCATGCCTTCACCTATCTTTTGTAATCATGGCCGGCACCTTTTTCATCAATCTCCGCAACACACTCTTCAAACCCCAGAAGCTCTGGTATGTCCTTTTGCGCTGGTACAAAACCAATTTTCTCTGGCAGCGCCGTTTCAACAGCCTTCGCGAGCCGAAAGTCTCGGCGGAAATCATAGACACGCCCGAAACCTATACAAGAATCATTTCCGACCTGGGCGCCGCGGGCATCCCGGTGAAGACGGTGTCCATTGACAAAGACGAATACGAACGGTATTGCGCTGCCGCGCGGTATCGGCGGTTCCCGGAATACCTCAAGGGCGGCCGCACCCCGGAATTTCCCAAAAAATCACTGGAGCATTTTCTTGCCGCAAAGCTTCTTGGGCTAAATGCCCACGACCGCTACATCGACGTGGCGAACAACAATTCGCCGGTGCCGGAGATGTATTCGGAGCTGTACGGCTGCACCAGTTACCGGCAGGACCTCGCGTTTGAATCTGCGTTGACGGACCACGTGATCGGCGGCAACGCGGATAACATGCCTGTTGCCAATGACTTTGCGAGCGCCATGGCGCTTCACTGCTCCTTCGAACATTTCGAAGGCGGCTCAGATACCGGTTTTATCCGCGAGGCGCAGCGGGTGCTTTCGCCGGGCGGCAGGGTGGTCATTGTCCCGCTGTACCTTTTCACGCATTACGCCGTTATCACCGACCCGTCGGTGCTGCCGAAGGAAGGCATTTTCTTCGAGCCCGACGCTACCCTGCATTGCCTCAAGGGTTATGGGAACCGCCACGGCAGGATTTACGACGTACCGCATTTTGTCAATAGAATCTATCACCACCGCGGACAGATGAACATGCAGCTGTTTTATTTTGAAAACACCATGGACATCGATCCTTCCGGCTGCGTCCGGTTTGCGGCGCTCCTGCAAAAGCCGTGACGTTTGGCCTGTGACACCTGTCACAAATCCCGCGTTCCCCCTATTATATATTTCTGTAGGCATCCGCCTGCTGTCGAATGCCATTTCCTAAAAGCGGAAATTCTTCCCTGACAATTACAAGGAGGCTCCTCCATGCCAGCCAAAAAAGCAAACCAACCGCAATTCTATTTTTTCAGCGGCAGCCTTGCCAAGGAAACCTTTGAGGTCATCAATTTTTCCGGCACCGACGCGGTATCATCGGTGTATTCGTTCGGCATCGAGCTCATCTCGCAAAAGGACGATATTTCCGCCGACGACGTCATCAACAAGGCGGCGACGCTGTATGTATTTCGTGACGGCGAATACTACCCTTATTCGGGCATCGTGTCCGAATTCCGGTTTTTGGGCAGGGGATACGGCCGCGCGAACTACAGCGTGACCCTGGTGCCGCGGCTGTGGCTCCTTTCCCTCAACATGCAGACCCGCATTTTCCAGAAGAAAAAAGTGAACCAGATCGTCAAGCAGGTGCTCGACGACGCGAACCTGTCCGATTCGTACGCGTTTCAGGTTGACGAAGGAAAATATCCCGAACTTGAGTACGTAGTACAATATCAGGAATCAGACCTCGATTTCATCTCGAGGCTCATGGAGGCGGCGGGCATCTGGTACTTCTTCAAGGAAAATCCCATTCTTGCCGAAGAGCTCGACGGCTGCGGCGCCGAACAGATGGTGATCACCGACAAGGCGTCGTCGTTCGAATTCATTTCCTCCGCGTCCGACCTCCTGTTCAGGTCGGCCTCGGGCATGGCGGAGCAGATTGACACAAGCGACAAGGAATCGGTGGACGCCATCGAGCTGCACCGCAGGATCATCCCGAAGGAAGTGCTGCTCAAGGATTTCAACTACCGCACGCCGGAAATAGACCTCAAGGGCCGCAAGCCGGTGAAGTCCGGCGACGCCGGCACGGTGTACCGCTACGGCGGCCATTTCAAGAACACCACCGAGGCTGACCGCTGCGCCGAGATCGAGGCCAACCGGCTCGCGTCGCAGAAGGTGCGCATGGAGGGCAACAGCAACTGCCGCGGCATGCGCGCCGGAAAGCGCTTCACCCTGCAGGAGCATTTCCTCGACAGCCTGAACGGCAAGTACGTGCTCACGCGGGTGGCGCACCGCGGCACCCACACCACCGAAGGCGACGGTACCTACACCTACGCCAACAGCTTCGTCTGCATCCCGGCGTCGCAGGCCGAACTGTTCCGGCCGCCGCTTGCGACCCCTGTTCCGCGCGTGAGCGGCATCATGACCGCGGCCGTGGAGGCCAACGGATCGAGCTACGCGGGCCTTGACGACATGGGCCGGTACAAGGTGCGCATGCCCTTTGACTTGTCAAACGCGAAAAACTATGAAGCGTCGCGCTACCTCCGCCTCGCGCAGCCGTATGCGGGCTCCAATTACGGCATGCACTTCCCGTCCCACGAGGGCGCAGAGATGGTCTGGGCCTGCATCGACGGCGACCCCAACCGCCCGCTGGGCCTCTCCATGGTGCCCAACGCCAACACCGTTTCGCCGGTGGTGAGCGCAAACAAGCAGCAGAACATCATCCGCACCGCCGGCGGCAACGAGTTCCTCCTTGACGACGACGACGGCAAGCAGATGGCGCGGCTCACCACCAAATCGCAGCACACGCTCGAAATGGACGACGACCAGAAATGCGTTTTTCTCCAGACCAAGGACAAAAACAAACTTCTCCTCGATGACAAAAACGAATGCGTTTCGTGGAACGCCAAGGACCACTCCATCACCATGACCTACAAGAGCGGCAGCGAGGGCATCGTGATCACCACCAAGGAAGGCCACGTGATAAACATCGACGACAAGAACAAGAAATTGACAATCCAGACAAAGGCCGGCAACCTCATGGAAATGGACGACGACGGAAAGAAGATCGGCCTCACCGATTCGGCGGGCAAGAACAAGGTGACGCTCGACGGAAACGGCGGCAAGCTGCTGCTCGACTCGCAGGGCGAGATCACGATAAGCGCGTCGAAGGACCTCACGATCACTGCGGCCAACATCAAGATGACGTCGCAGGGGAAAATCGAGGAAAAGGCCACTGGCGATTACACCGTCAAGGCGATGAAGATAAGCCAGAGTGCGGACATGGACGTTGAGGCCAAGGCAGGCATGAACTTCTCGGCGGAGGGCCAGATGAACGCGACGCTCAAGGGCGGCATGCAGACCAAGATCGACGGCATGATGACCGAAGTGGGCGGCAGCGCCATGGCAAAGGTAAAAGGCGGGATCGTGATGATCAACTGAACGGATTGCCGGTCTTTCGTGCATTCGGGCAGTGGAATATGGCATTTTATGAATGACCCAACCCATAAAAACCAAACAAAGGATCACTTATGATTATCAAAATCAACCGGCTCTTCTCGCTTTCCCTCACGCTGATGTTCTCCGCCCTGCTTTCTCAAAGCTTTGCCATTGTCTACATCGTGACCGACACGCTAACCGTGCTGGGAAAAACCGCGATCGTGCGCGCGTCATCGGAATATATGGGCGCCAGGAACGCGCCGAGCATCAACAAACTTCCCAACATTTTCGACAATGACTCAACCACCTACTGGCAGCAAGCCGGCGAGGTGACCGGCGAGCAGCAATGGATCGACATTAAATTCTCCGAGAAACGGCAATTCAAAGGCATGATCTTCGGCGCCGGGTGCAGAAAAGATTACATATGCCTTGAAGACAACACCGTGCCCACCAAAATGAAAATCAAGCTCGACGAAAAGCCCGCCTTCGAATACACCTGCGACTGGGACGCCAAGGCCGAACCACCCACGACCCTGACGCGCGAAGAAGTGAACATGCGGAAAGGTTTCATCTGGTTCGACTGCGACACGCCCTTCACCACGGCGCTCATTCAGATAAAATTCGAGGATACCCGGAAAGGCGCGCGGTATGACCTGCTCTGCATGTCGGATTTCGAGCTTCTGGACCCGACCGACAACCGGTTCGACCTCTTCGACATCCTTTCGAAGCTTACCATAAACCCCAACGATCTCGGCGTCATCAAATCGCCGGCGCTGACGATCGGCGACGACGACCCCTGGCGGATAAAAACATACATCGACAGTCTTTACAGCAGCGAACCATCGGCGGCATGGAAGCAGGACTCTGCGAAAATAGAAAAAGGCCTGAACACCGGCATGCGCGCCATCAGCGACGGCGAACAAGTCACGAAGCTCATCGCGGTCCTCAAGACGCTTTTGATTAAAAACGGCAAAATGGTCCGGTTCCGGCAGGACGGCCGCACCACCTATTATATGATGCAGTCGGGCACCATTTTTCTCGGCGGTAAGCAATGGGACATCTGGCGGTACATTTCAACCATCCCCACGTCGAAAGGGATCGAAGTGACGATCAGATATGTTCCGTTTGCTAATTAGGAATATAAAATTGCCACAGAGACACAGAGAACACAGAAAAAATGAGAGTGAATGATAATGCAATAACTGAAAAGGCGATTGGAGGTGCCATTGAAGTACATAAAGCGTCTCAAGCAAGCCAGGGCCAAGTGCGATTTATGAAGAGGCTCTATGCCATGAATTTGTCCTGAATAAAATCACACATGAGAGACAAGTGCCACTGCCTGTTAGTTATAAAGGAAAGATTCTAGGAAATTTCCGTCTGGATCTAATGGTTGAAAACCAGGTTATTGTTGAACTAAACGCCGTCGACCGGTTTGACAAAATTTTTGAAGCTCAACTGTTATCGTACTTGAAAATGACGGGAAAGAAAACTGGATTGATAATAAATTTTAACGTATCATCTTTACGTGACGGAATCAAACGAATGGTTCTGTAATAACAATTCATTTTTTCTTTTTTGATTCTATTTGTCTCTGTGCCCTCTAGGTCTCTGTGGCTATTTTATCTTTTTAGGACCTATCAATGGGAAAACCCGCAGCACGCCTTGGCGACATGACCGCGCACGGCGGCACCATCACGGGGCCTGGCTGCCCCACGGTGCTCATCGGCGGCATGCCGGCGGCCACGCTCGGAGACATGCATGTATGTCCCATGGCGACTCCCGGAACCCCGCCTATCCCGCATGTCGGAGGGCCGATTTCTCTCGGGAGCACCGGCGTATTGATCGGCGGCAAGCCCGCGGCGCGCATGGGCGACATGGCCGTGTGCGTGGGCCCGCCGAGCTCCATCATCCTCGGGTGCATGACCGTTCTTATCGGTGAAGCAGGCGGCGGCGCAGGGGGCGGCGGCGCGGGCGCGGGAGCCGGCGGCGCGGGCGGCACCGGCACGGCGGGCGCGCTGCACAGCGCTGCGGTCGCGGGGCAATCGCCCCAAACGGACGAAACAAAAGATCATTACCTTGACCTGAGCTTTGTCGACGGCGCGAACCTTCCCGTGGGCGGCGTGCGGTATGTCATGTCATGTCCGGACAATGCCAAGCGCGCCGGCGTGCTGGGCGGCAGCATCAAACTCACCGGCATTGACGAAGGCGACTACACCGTAACCCTGCGCGCCATCACCGGCGCCAAGTGGTCGGCACGGGAATCAGACGTGGGCAAAGCGGTCACCATGCAGATCGACACCATGGGCGTTGAAGACGGCGAAAAGGCCATCATCGACATTTACGTGCGCGACGGAAACTACACCGACCACCTGCTTGACACAATGGAAGCAGGCTTCAGCGGCGGCCAGATACAAAAACAGTGGGCCATGCAGGTGGACGAGAAATACCTGGCCATTTGCGACGCAAAGGAAAAGCATAAAAAGTATTCAAGGCCGTTTTTCTTTTTTAGGGTGAAGATCGGGGAAATGGAAGAACAGTCGGGGGCGCTGTATTTGAAGGATTGGGTAGAGATTACGGTAAAGGATAAAAAAGGAAATCCGATGAAAAACAAACAATACAAGGCTTTGCTACCATCAGGAGAAATCGGGCAGGGGACCCTTGACAACCAAGGAAATATTCGGATTAAAAATATTCAACCCGGCAAATTAGGCTTCATCATTATTAAATAATATACCGGTTTTTCAGATAGTACCAATTTAAAAACAGGCTAAACATCTTATGGAACCCGGCGGCAATTTTGAAATCCAAACCAACAAAAAGCATAATCTTGTCCTTCATGAGGACGATGAAATAACAGAAAAAGGAAACAAAGTTTATTTTTTATGGGCATTTGAATTGAAACTTGGTATTCCCGATTACGAAAATTACCCAGACGTTGCCAATCCTCCTACCCGTGATGAAAAAGAAAAAAAGATTTATGAGACTGCCAAGCAATTGTTTCATTCCTGGGAAGATGATATTACGCGAGCCAAGAAAAAACATGGGGAAGAAAATGTTTATGTCAGGGGAATAGAAAATGTTGCTGTTTACAAGGATTTTCAAAAGGCATTCACCGACAGGGAAGCCATTATAATTGTCGTGGCCGCCCATGGCTGGCCGGAAGGGGGTTTTGAGATGGTTCACGGAAGCACTCCCTTTTATCCAAACTATGCAAAGCAATTGAAAAATCTGAAATTGCTCGTTTTGGAATCATGCTTCCAGGGAATAAAGGCAAATCGAAGGCTTTGGTCACAATATACAAATGTAATAATGGAAAATATTATTGGATGGGTTGGCCTAAACAGGGAACTTATCTTGCAAACGGCAATAGATTGGAATAAGGGAAAGGGTATAAGTCCTGACATTACAAATGATAAATTCCATAGCCTGAGGGAGGCAATAGAAAAAGCCGAAACCCAAGTAATAAACAATCCATAGTAAACATTTATATATTTTCCGCCTCTTTGATATGACCATATTAAATTCAAATTTTATTCTGCGCATTTTTCTTTGCCTATTCTCTTTTCTGATCTCATTTTCTTTTGCAAAATCCCCAGTTAATTTTCAATCTATTACAAGCGTCGTCATTTCAATCTATGGTATTGACACAATGTTGCATCCCGACGGAACGCATGGACGGAGTGGAAGACCTGTAATAAAAATAGGATCGCTTACCACCAGAGATTCTTTAATCATTGCCGAGTTCAGAAGAATCCGGCATTGGGAGAATTCACCGGTAAACCTTTGTGCGATTTCCAACAGAATCGATCTTTATGCCGGAGACTCGCTGCTTCTGACCTTGGCTGGGGTTATTGCGGATGGTTGTGGTTTCATTGCATGCTGTCGCCAGTTGAACTGTGATGAAAACAAGCATTTCCCAAAAAGCATAAAGGATAAATTGCTGGAACTTTGCGATGCTGCGCCTGTTAAAGAAGGCTGCATTTCTTTTTCGAAGATACGCACCAAACTGCATGACATGCCGCCGGCGCAGGTAGATTCTATTCAAAAAAAATATTCTGGAAGATTCAAATCGGTTTTTTATTCATTCTCTTTGCCGATACTCCTCAATACCTTGAAAAAATATTACCAATGGTCTACCTTTCCGACAATCAACCGATCCTGGGAAAACCACTTGGCGTTGGTTTTACAGCAGATTCACGATCCGCTGTTTGAATATTTATTCTATGAAGCGTACGGCGATCGCGCAGGTTTCGAGGCATTTTTTGACAAAGAGGAGTGGTTCTGCCAGAAATGCAAAGATACCGAACAGGTCCAATGGTTTATTCATGATAAGCATGTTAGAAATCCCGATTCGATCAGGCAGATTAAAGATAATTGTCTTCATTACGACACATTGCGTAGAGCTATTGACGCCATTACCTCGGTCATGACTTCATATGATAGCCTGACGCTTAAAGCCGCTCCGCATATGTTGGTTCAGCTTTCATTCGACATTCCGGTTAACGTCATCATAAATGTCGATACACTACGGTGGTTTATTCGTTTTAGAATATCGGCCTTGGATGGCGAGGCTTATTTCAAGGCTGTTTCGCTCTCGGCCGGAGGTTTATCTTCCGCATGCAAAAAAGGGATTGATGATATTAAAAAAATTGGCGGCGTTTCCTTTGATGATACTATCATTTTACCTTCCAATTACACATCATCCAAAATAAAAACCATCGCGGTCAATCTTGGAAATGTTTCCTCTAAAAATATCAACTATACAATAGAATTTTCGAATAGAGAAAAGTTCTCCTACACCAAAGACCAGCTTTGCGGGGAATGGTATCAGTAATATCAATGGATCGACAGATTACCGGCAAGTTTCGCGCGGAGCTTGTTGACTGGGGAAAGCCTTGAAGGTAAACTATTCATGTAACTGCAGGTTTCGGTGTCTCATGGTTCCTATGGTGGACGTCAGGAAAGATTAGATGATGATTCTGATAAGAGGTATAATCCTTGTCACAGCACTTTCACTGACAACCGCTTTTGGAAAAACCGCTCACGTGCGCACGCCCTCAACCGCACCCGCGCCCGAGCCCTTTTGTGCGCCCGCCGTCATTCCCTTCACCGAAACCGTTCACGGCGCCTTCACCCTCCCCCTTCCCTGCCGCGTCGGCATAGAAGCAGTCGTCAGCTCGTTCGAGTCCAGGTTCGCAATTGTCACTTTTTCCGGCCAGAGCATCATCGGCGTCGACACCGTTTCGGCCGAGGAATACAAGGGCGGGACACGGAGCGTGCTCGGTTCCGAGGACGAGCACAACCTTGTGCTGCTTTCGGCCGCAGAGGTTGCGGTACTTGACAGGCCGGAAAACAGGGTGTCGGTCGAATACACCACCGCCTCGCCGCGAGCCGATTTTCAGACCAAGTATTTCCAGGGAAAAATCGCGGGCAGCGACCGGCTGCTCATCATCGCCGAGGTGTCGCCCTCGGTCGGCGAGGAGGGCGTTGTCGACGCCACGCTGCATTCGTTGGTGTATGATGATGTCCGGGTGAGAAAAACCCTGTCACGCATCGTTATCGAGCATCCTCTGAACGAGCAGCCGCCTGTGTTTTTCAGCAAAGACGTCGTCATCTACCGCAACAAGCGCAAAGATGCTTCCGAGCCGTGGAAGGCGCTCGACAACACGCTTTCGCCAATAAGCCATCCACTGTGCGCTTTGCTCGACCGGGAATTCAGGCAGTTTTTGATTTACGGGCTGGTGATGTCCGACCGGCACAGGCATGCCGTTGTTTCAGCCACCAATGCCGACACCAAAATGCCCGCGATCAATTATATTTCCTGGAAGTCAAGCAAAGTTTCGTCAATCGCCATGCCGGCGGGCATGTTTTTGGGTCAGAAAAACCTCATGATGTCGCCGTCCGGCAAATGGGTGTTTTTCACCGCGACCATAGACAACGAGGGCAAACGCGCCATGAATCATGTGCTGGTATATCTCGACCCCGACCTTCCCAGCGGGTTTCTCCCTCCGTTCGTCGTTGCCGAAGGGAAAAACGAGGACCGCGCCGCGTGGATAACCGAGCCCGAGGGGCTTGTTGTTTTCGGCAAGGGGCAAGTTTCGTTGTGGGACCTCTCGAAATTCGTTCCAAAAAAACCAAAAACAAAACCAAAAAAAAGGTAGCTTCCCATGGCTGGCTTCAACCATCAGTTCCAGATCGCCCTGCCTGACGGCTGGGAGGACAAGACAGTTTTCACGTATCAGGGCCCGCTCGACAGCGGCGTCCAGCACAACATCGTGCTCCTCGTTGACGCGACGGTGGGTAAAAAAACCGAATTGGCCGACTACGTGAAAAGCCAGATGGCAACGTCAAAAGAGGCGCTGCCCGGGTTCCAGATGATCAAAGAAGGGGAAAAAACGCTGCCGTCAGGAATCAAGGCGCATGAAGTCGTCTACAAATACATGCCGACCGACCAGCAGGCGCTGTACCAGAAGCAGCTTTACCTGATAATTGACGGAAAGGCATACGCGTTCACGTCCACCTTTTCAAAGAAAACACTGCAGACGATCGCCGCCGAGGTGGACCAGATCGTTGCGGGCTTCAGGCCGCTTCAGGCGCAGGAATAAATCCGGCAATCGCGGAAAAGAACATTTCCATTAGGGTCCTATCGCGGAATATTCCCCACGAAAATCATCATCGCCGCGACGATCAGGGCGAATTGTCCGATGCGAAACAGAATGTACTCGCTCTGACCGCCGGTGCCGCCGGTCACGATCCCCAGCGCCAGCAGCATGCCGGCGCACAGGTTTGAGACAATTTTGGCCGTGTGCTCCCGCTGGCCCGACAATGCGAGCACTATTACGAGAATTCCGAGAAAGATGAGCGTAAGCCCCTGCCAGATGAGCGCCATGGAAAGGACGCGCTGCAATCCTTTGATGATGACTTTAAAATCCCTGACTATTGCGCCTGACCTGACAAGATATGCAAGCCCGAGAATGATGGTGACAGCGCCGGCCGCGACATTGAGCCAGAGGGGCGGGACGGAGAGGATGGACATTGGGGAATTTCTCCCGGTCTGCTATTTTCTTGTTCGCCGAACGGTCTTCCTTGCTTAGTTCGACTCATGCGCCGGTTGATGTTTCCGCACCTTTTCCTTTAACAACTTTATCGAGTTGTACAAGTATTGTATCGAGGTTATGATTCCGAGCAGCCCTATTACCAGCGCAAGAATTCCGTAAATATTCTCGGGTCTTTCTTGACCGATGGTGAAGTTCCTGAACAGGTGCAGGGCGCGAACCGTCAGCGGGACAACAATGCCGGACGCGAATAAAAGCGAAAAGCCTGTTATCTTGATGACGAACCGTTTAAATACCAATGCTTTAATTTTATTAGATTTTTCGGCAATATCATCCATAAATCATGATCTTTCGCTCTTCATCGCCTCAAAATAATCAGAGCAAAAACAGATTGATAAATGTCACTCCCGCACACGCGGGAGTCCAGTCAACAATCAAACATTGATTCCCGCTTTCGCGGGAATGACACCTACGGCAAAGGTCATCTAATTATTAATTGATTAATAACTCTTCACCGCCTTCTTGCTTTCCTCCCAGAATTTGTCCATCTCCTCAAGCGGCGCCTTGTGGATGTCTTTGCCGAGTTTCTTGTACCGGTCCTCGATGTACCGGAACCGCTTGGCGAACTTGTTCACCGTCACGCGCAGCGCGTCTTCGGCGGAGATGCGCTTGTGCCGGGCGACGTTGACAAGGGCGAATATGATGTCGCCGAGCTCCTCCTCGGCGTTTTTCTGGTCGCCTTTTTCGAGCGCCTGCCTGAATTCGCCGAACTCCTCCTCCACCTTGTCAAGCACCGGCTTCAGGTCTTTCCAGTCGAAGCCCACCTTTGCCACGCGGCGCTGGATCTTCTCGGCCTTGAACAGCGCCGGCAGGGCGTCGGGAATGTCGTCCACGAGGTATTTGCGGTGCTCCTTCTCGTCCTTCTTGATGCGCTCCCAGTTATGGATCACCTCTTTTGACGACCCCACTGTTGCATTGCCGAACACGTGCGGATGGCGCCTGATGAGCTTGTCGGAAATCTCCCGCGCCACGTCCTCGAGGTCGAACCTTCCCTCGTCCTTCGCGATCTGCGCGTGCAGCACCACCTGCAGCAGGAGGTCGCCGAGCTCCTCGCACATCTTATGGTTGTCGTTTTCGTCAACCGCCTCGAAGAACTCGTACGCCTCGTCGAGCAGGCAGCTCAAGATGCTCTTGTTGTTCTGCTCGCGGTCCCACGGGCAGCCGCCGGGCCCGCGCAGCGTTTTTACGATTTCAACAAACCGGTCGAGTTCTTTTCCCATGATATTCATTGTTCCTTGTCTTATTATTTTATTTTCTCTGTGTTCTCCGTGTCTCTGTGGTGATTTTTCTATCCCTTCCACTCCCCTTTGCCCATCCTCACGACGACCGGCTCGGGACCGGTCAGGTCAACAATGGTCGAGCTTACCGGATTGTCAAGCCTGCCCATGTCGAGAAAAATGTCCACGTTGTGTATGATGGCCGGCGCGATGGCCTCGGGCTCTCCGCGCAGGTCATCCTTCATTCTGATGGATGCGTTCGCCAGCGGCTCGCCGAGCATGTGCACCAGGTCCAGACATACTCTGTTGTCGGGCACGCGTATGCCCACGGTGCGCCGCTTGGGGCTCACCTTTTTCGGCACATATGATGTGGCGGGAAGGATGAACGTGTACGGGCCGGGCAGGTAATGCTTCATGAGCTTGAAATGAGCGTTGTCGATTTGCACATACCTGCTCATCTGGGAAAAATCCGAGCAGATGAACGAGAACAGCCGCGCCTTGTCCTTCTCGACGACGGCGCTGACCCTGTCGAGCGCTTTGGGGTTTGTCGCGCACGCGCCGATGCCGTACACCGTGTCGGTGGGATACACGCAGATGCCGTCATCGTGCGTAAGAGAATAAACGGTCTTTTCGAGTATCCGGCGCTGCGGATTTTCAGGATGCACTTTATAATGGATCATTGTTCGGCATTCATTTCTTCGAGAGCTTTGCCTTCACCAGCGTTTCGATTTCGCCTTCATCCGGGAACCTGTCGAGTCTTTTCTTTGAGAATAGCAGGCTTCTGTCAAGCTCGACCTCAAATACCCCGCCGCGCGATTCGACAAGAACGCTTTCTGCCCCGAATTTCCTTTTCAGTTCGTCCGCCAGACCGGCGGCCCGCGGTCGGTAATTTCACATGCCGCAGTAGGTGATGGTAAATTTCATGATTAATCCTCCTTCTCGGATTTATAAAATTTTTCGATTTAACATCTTAAATTCCGGAATCAACCAGTTAAATGGCCGTTTCAACAGGCATGACTCTGTGTCGCATCTTCAAATAATAAAATATTTGATTTGTTGTGCATATTATCAAATTTTTACGCCGCATTGTTCGTAGTAAGGATGTATTTTTTTGTTGATTTTAACCGCAAAAATTAAACTTGTTGCTCTTTTTTGACGACTATTAAGAAGAGGGCTTTGTGAAGGGAAATTGTATGGAAAGAAAGACATCGAGCCAGAAAAAAGAAACTGTTCAATCTTCCGTCAAACGGCGCATTCCCTTTCTTTGTGGAAGGCCCAGGCGCGAAACCGCCATCGACCATGATGACAGCTTGAACCTCGAGATTGCGCTTCACACCTGCAAAACAGTTGATGAGCTGCTGAAGCAGTTGTAACGTTTCCCGGGCCGCGGGCGTCCCGTCCGCTTTCCATTGTAAAATTTGATTTTATCCGAGGACGCCGCGCAGCGTTTCAAGCACCAGTTTTTCCGGCACACCACGGTACAGCGCCGACACACCCGGTTTCCGCGGCAGAACGAACACCAGCTTGCCGCCGGACATCTTCTTGTCTGTAAACATGGCGCGGTAAAGGCCCCCGGCATCGGGGGTGGAGGGAAGCCTTATCGTAGGAAGTTTGGACAGCAGGGAGCTGTAAGGACCGCGCGATGGTGCCGGGATTGATCCGAAACGCATTCCCAGATCGCAAGCACACCGCATGCCGGCAAATACGGCCTCGCCGTGCAAGACCGTTCTGAAATGATAGAACCGCTCGATCGCATGGGCGAACGTATGCCCGAAATTGAGGAGCGCACGCCGGCCGCTCACCTCTTTTTCGTCGCTTTCAACAACGGCGGCTTTTATTTCCAGCGAGCGTTTGATGCCCGAAAACAGCGCCTGCGTATCACCCGCAATCATTTTCTCATGGTTGTTAAGCACGAAAGCGAACATTTCCCTGCCGCCGATGAATGCGTATTTGAAAAGCTCTGCGTAGCCCGCCAGAAATTCCCTGCACGGCAGCGTTGTGAGAAACGCGGTGTCGAGCCACACCAGCGACGGCTGGTGGAACGCGCCGATCAGGTTTTTTCCGAGCGCATGGTCCACCGCCGTTTTTCCGCCCACGCTTGAGTCCACCATGGCAAGGAGCGTTGTCGGGACCTGCACATACGCCACGCCGCGCAAAAACGATGCCGCCGCAAACCCGGCCACATCTCCCACCACGCCGCCGCCCAGGGCGATCACCACCGATTTTCTGTCGAGCCGTGATTTCAACAGGAAATCGAGAACGGACTGCCATGTTGCAACGGTTTTATATTTTTCTCCATCAGGAATGGCAAGGGCCTCGCATGAGAGTTTCTTTTTCCATGATGAAATCACCGGTCGGTACAGTCGGGCAAGAGTGACGTTTGTGACGAGCGCGAATCTGGAATCCGGAAACAGTTTTTTTACTCGCGCCGGAAAATCATTAAAGGCGCCATGATCCAGGACGATTGGATATGACCTTGGTCCGAGATGAACGGTTATCTCCATGATTTGTTTCCCGTCGTTTTATTCAACAATCTCAATGTTCGCACCCAGAGCCCTGAAATCCTCAAGGAACGTCGGATAGGTCACCGCCGCGGCTTCCGCCGTGTCAACCACCGTCTCCCCGTCCGCGGCCATGCCCGCGAGCGCCAGCGCCATGACCACCCGGTGATCGCCGCGGCCGTTTACCTGCGCGCCCTTAAGCCGGCAGCGCTTTACCGTCAAGCCGTCTTTTTCTTCTTTTATATCCGCGCCCATTTTTTTAAGCTCTTCGGCCATCACCGCGATGCGGTCGGTCTCCTTGATCCTTGCCTGCGCCACGTTCTCGATTTTCGTTTCTCCTTTGGCAACGCATCCGAGCACGCAGAAAGCGGGCAGGGCATCGGGCATCGCGTTGAGGTCTATTTCCATGCCGCGCAGGTCTCCGGTTGTCCCGACAACGGCGCCGCCCGGCTCCCTGCTCACCGCCGCGCCCATGGCGCCGAGCACGTCGAACACGCCCTTGTCGCCCTGCGAGTCGCTGAAGTCAAGTCCCTGCAGCGCTATGCGCGAGCCGGTGAGCGGGGCGGCAACGGCGGCAAAGGTCGCGGAGGAAAAATCGCCGGGCACGGTGTAATGGAGCGCCTTGTACGCCTGGCCGCCGAAGACGCGGAGATGCGAAAGATCGGACGATGCCTCGTACCGGATCCCCTGGCGGTCGAGCCAGCGCATGGTCATCTCGACATAGGGACGCTCGTGCAGGTTCTCGACGCTTATGTCGGAGTCTTTCGGCGCGCACGGGCACGCAAACAGCAGGCTCGAAACAAACTGGGAGGAAAAACCGTTCACCGTTGTTTTCCCGCCACGGATCGGGCCGCGCACCCAAAACGGAAGATCGCTTCCCCGGCGCTCCAACCCGAATTCCGCGCCGAGTCCCTTCAGGGCCTCGAGTACCGGCATAAACGGACGCGAGCGCAGCGACTCGTCTCCGTCAAACCTGCGCAGTCTGCTTCCCAGGGCGGCGACGGACGCGAACAGGTTGGTGCTCGTGCCGGAATTCTCCATTGCAAACGTGTCGGATCCGCGGTTAAAATCGTTCCCCACACCGGTGACCCGCAGGTTTTTCCCGGCGATTTCAATTTCAGCGCCCATGCTTTTCGCAGCGGCAATCGCGGACGCGCCGTCGCCGGTGGCGAGGATGTTGGAAAGCTGCGAAACGCCTTTTGACAGCGTGGCGATCACCAGCGCGCGGATGGTGTGCGATTTTGACGGCGGTATGGCGATGGCGCCCGAAAGGGTCGATTTTCTCACGCGCCACTTCATGCGTCCGCTCCGGGCCGCGTGGGCGATTCGACCAGCGCCCCGAGTTCCGCCATGTCAACAATCGTTTCGTCCACGGCGCGGCCGATCCAATAGGCGCACGACGCAAGCGCCTGATGGACCAACATGGACAATCCTCCCTGGCTTACGCAGCCGGCTTTTTCCGCCCGTTTGCACAACGTTGTCTTTGCCGGATTGTAAATCACGTCGAATACCGCCATTCCCTTGTGCAAATAGTCGCCTTCAAGCGGCGAATTTTCACTGTCGGGGAACATTCCCACCGGCGTACAGTTGACGCACAAGGAACAATCATCCATGACGCGTTTCAGATCACCGGATGAAAAAAGCGCCGTTGCGACCGGAAAATTCGTCTTAACGGTCACCTCCTCGGCAAGGCGCGAAATTTTTTTGACGTCCCTGCCCACCAGGGTGAGTTTCGACGGGATTTTCTGCGATGCAAGCGCGAACGCGAAGGTGCGCGCCGTGCCGCCGTTGCCGAGAATCACGATGTTGCCCTTTTTCGCGTCGATGCCCGCTTTTTTAAGCGCCCGTTCAAAGCCCTCCCAGTCCGTGGTCGTGCCGTGCAGAACGTTATCCTTAAAGTAAAGCGTATTGACCGTGCAGGTGAGCGCGGACAGCGGCGACACAACGTCGCAGTACGGCACCACGGCCTGCTTGTGCGGGATGGTGACGTTCGCGCCCGCAAACCCCGCGGCCCGCAGCGACAGCACCGCGGCATGGAGCTCGTGTGGCCGCACCGCGAGCGGCACATAGGCAAGCGGAAGGCCCAAGGCCGCGAAGATGTGGTTGTGAATGACGGGCGAAAGCGAATGCGCCACCGGAGTGCCGAGCAGCCCGACAAGGCGCGTTGCGCCGGTAATGCGCTGAAGCTTCATGGCTGCTGTTCCTGAGCGCCGCTCAGAAACGCCTTCACCTGGTTACGGCCGGCGTTTTTGGCTTGGTACAGCGCCGAGTCCGCCTCCTCGATCATGGCGACGGTGGATTTGATCTCGCCCCTAAACGCGGTGACGCCGAGCGACGCGGTGAGGCGCTTGTTGGGCAGCTGCTGCTCATTGACAAACCGGTAATCGAAGATGGCGGCGCGAATGTTCTCCGCGGTGCGCAGCGCGTGGTTGAGCGGCTGCGACGGCAGCAGGATGGCGAATTCCTCGCCGCCGTACCGCGCCACGGTGTCGTCCGGGCTGCACACGGCGTGCAGGATCCTCACCGTCTCGATGAGCGCGAGGTCGCCCTGGATGTGGCCGTTGAGGTCGTTGTAGATCTTGAAATGGTCGAGGTCGAGCATGATGAGCGAGAACACCGTTCCCGTCTGCGTCGCCGCCGCGAAAAGCCGCTTGAACTCCTCGTCGAAGAAATGGCGGTTGTACGCCTTTGTCAAGTCATCGACGAGGGCGCGGCTCGCGGTGTCGACGTAGTCGCGCGCGTCAACGATCTTGGGGTTCACCAGCTTGCGCTTGATGTTGGTGTAGTAGTCGAGCGACGCGACGTGGATGCCCACGTTGCGGCCCAGCTTTTCGCTGATGAGGAACTTGTGCTTGAGGATCTCCTTCCAGTCGCGCTGCGCCTCCTCCTCGGGGAGCCGGATCTGGATGAGCGCGAAGATGATGTCCCGGTAGTAGGTGCCGGGCTTCTTGCCGATCATGTCGAGCGCGCTCTCGTCGTCCTGGATGTGGCGCTCCACGTCGCCGCTCGCGATCTCGATCCAGCGGAGGTCGGTGAGCTTCTTGAGATTGTCAAGGTCCTCTATGTGCATGGCGCCGCCGCCGCCCTGCGGGGCGGTTTTCTTGTCTTCATTGTTCTGCATATATTCTCCTGAAACGATTTCCGTTAAACAATAAAAAAATAATATCCCGTCGCCTCAACCATGGCGCAAATAAAGTGCTTGCTTTTGGTCCGGAAATGTTTTATAATTACTGTAATGAATAAAGTATTACTTAAATCCGTTCTTCCGGAAATCGGCACCATTCTCAGGGTGTTCCGCCAGAAAATCCATAAAAACCAGGGCGAAGTCGCCCGGCGGGCCGGCATTTCAACAAGCATGCTCTCCCAGATCGAGCGGGGCGCGGTGTCGCCGTCCATCGACACGCTGGTGGCGGTGTGCGTGGCGCTGGAGATGGACGTGGCCGACCTGTTCAGGAGGATCTCGCCCGACGCGCCGGTGCGCGTGCACCACCGGGGAAAGCGGCTGTCAACGCAGACCCGCGGCGTCAGGTTCGAGCAGCTCGCCACGAGCGGCGACGCGGGCCATCCCGCCGAAATGCTGCTGTTGGAAATCGCGCCGGGCAAAGAGGCCGGCATATCGGGCAACGGCCATGAAGGAGTGGAAATGGGGTATGTGCTGGAAGGAAACGCCGCGCTCATGGTACAGGGGCAGGAATTTGAGATCGGCCCGGGCGACAGCGTTTCATACAACTCGCACCTGCCCCATAAACTTATGAATAAAAGCACCAGAATTTTCAGGGCGGTGTGGAACGCCCTGCCGCCGCATAAGGATTATTTGGAGGAGAAATAGATTTTTGGTGGGGGAAGTTTCCCCCTCCTGGGTGCGGCCGGGTACCGGCAGCGGCAAGATTCATTCATCCGCTGGGCGCACCCGCGAGCGATAGTAGTAAAGGTTAAATGTTATACGTGGTTGAAATTTCACGTTGGCTCCGGTTGGAGTCACTGGCGATTGTAAAGAAACGGTAGACTCTCGACGCGTTAGGTGGACCGGAGGGTAAGCAAGAGCAAATTGCCGGCCGAGCCCGAAGGGAGACCGACCCGAGCCTGAGTTTTAACGAAGGCGAGGGGAACGCCAACATTTTTAAAAGAAAGGAAGAAAAGCAATATGGGAAAGACTATCACCGAAAAAATATTCGACGCGCATGTCAAGGACGAGCCGTTTCCCGGCACCACAGTGCTGGCCATCGACGTGGTCATGTGCCACGAGATCACCACGCCCATCGCGATCATGGACCTTGTGGCCCGCGGCAAGGACCGCGTGTTCGACGCCTCGAAGATCAAGGCGGTCATCGATCACGTGACGCCGCCCAAGGACAGCAAGAGCGCGACGCAGGCCAAAACGCTGCGCGACTGGGCCGCGCGGCACAAGATCCGCGACTTCTTCGACATCGGTTACAACGGCGTGTGCCATGCCCTGTTTCCGGAAAAAGGGTTCATACGTCCCGGCAACACCGTGATCATGGGCGACAGCCACACGTGCACGCACGGCGCGTTCGGCGCGTTTGCCGCGGGCGTGGGCACCACCGACCTCGAGGTCGGGATCCTCAAGGGCGTCTGTGCGTTCAGGGCGCCGAAGGCCATCCGCATTGACATTACGGGAAAACTGCCGAAAGGCGTGTTCGCGAAAGACGTGATCCTCGAGGTGATCCGCACGCTCACGGTGAACGGCGCCACCGACCGCGTGATCGAGTTTGCCGGCCCGGTGGTTGACGCAATGATCATGGACGAGCGCATGACGCTGTGCAACATGGCGGTGGAGGCGGGCGCCACGAGCGGCATCTGCATGCCGGACAGGCAGACCGTCGACTATCTGTGGCCGTTCATTTCGAAACAGTACCGCAACAGCAAAGCGGCCGCGCTCGCCGATTTTATAAAATGGCATTCCGACCCGGACGCGGTTTACGAAAAAAGAATCACGCTCAACGTGTCGAGGCTCGAACCGGTTGCCACGGTAGGGTACAAGCCCGACCAGGTGAAAAAGCTCAAGGAGCTCTCCGATGTCAAGATCGACCAGGTGTACATCGGCTCGTGCACCAACGGTAGGCTGTCGGACCTGCGCGCCGCCGCGTCCGTAGTAAAAGGCACGCGGCTCGCGCCCGGCGTGCGCGGCATTTTAAGCCCGGCGACGCGCGACATTTTCGCCAAGGCCATGAAGCTTGGAATCATCAAGACGTTCATGGACGCCGGCTACTGCGTGACCAACCCGACCTGCGGGGCGTGCCTTGGCATGAGCAACGGCGTTCTCGCCGAGGGCGAGGTGTGCGCGTCAACCACGAACCGGAATTTTTACGGCCGCATGGGAAAGGGCGGCATGGTGCACCTGATGAGCCCGGCAAGCGCGGCGGCGAGCGGGATCACGGGAAAATTGACTGATCCCAGAAAATTTATCAAGGAAAGGAAGTAACCATGAAAACTTTTGGTGGACCGGTATTATTCCTGGACAGATCAGATATAAATACTGATGAGATAATTCCTGCAAAATATTTAAACGAAGTGACCAAAGAGGCTCTAGGCCCTCACCTGCTCGAAGACCTGAAGCTCGAAGGGTTTGATCCGAAAAAACTGGCGTCAAAAAATTGCCGTGTCATTATTGCACGCGCTAATTTCGGGTGCGGCTCGTCGCGCGAGCATGCGCCGTGGGCGCTCGAGGTGAACGGCATCACCGCGGTGGTCGCCGAGAGTTTCGCCCGCATCTTCCGGCAGAACATGTTCAACTGCGGCATGCTGGCCATCGAGCTGCCGAAAGCAGAACTCGACGGCCTTTTCGCGGACTGCGATAAAAACGGCACCATGTGCGACGTTGACCTTTCGGAGAAAACCATGATTTTCTCATGGGCCCGCGACAAGAGCCGCTCGGTGAGCTTTTCACTCAACCCGTTTGACGAGGCGCTGGTAAAGGCCGGCGGGTGGGTAGAGTTTGCGGATGCGAAGTATTAATTTCGGGTATTATTGATGATCCCAAGGGCAAGCCAATCCTGGCTTGCCCTTTTTTTCCCCGCCATTCATCATCCCCTGTAACATTCCCCTCCCTCACAGCGTTATAACTTATGAAGAGGAGAAAAGGTCTTTACTGAACCTTGACACACATCCTGGCCAGTAAAGACCGCCCAAGTGCAAAGGAGGCACCTATGAGTGCAGATAAAAGAGTGCTCGACGGCTCGCCGCGGGTTGATAGTGACGATGAAGAGCAGGAGCCGGAACCCGGCAGGATAATTCCGCTCAAAGATTTCCTGGAAAAATTAAAAGGCCGCAAGGACATATTCACCATTGACAAGGAATCGCGGCTGTCCAGGATTGAGACCGCGTGCCTCGCGCTTGCCTTTATCACCGGCGCCGTGTTCGCAACGATCCACGTGGTGCGCGTGCCGCCGGATTTCATCGGCCCTGCTTTTAAGACCGGTGATCAGGGAACCGTCATTGTTTCACCGCAGGTGGTTGAGCTTACGCCCACCAGCTACTTTACCAGCATGCCCAAGCCGCCCGCGAAAATAAAAGTATTAAAACCAACCGGTAAATACTATGGAAACGGGCAGCCTCATGGCGGCGTGGGAAGCCCTGCCTCCCGCATAGCGCGCATGAAGGCGTTCTGGATGAAGGCGAACCGCCTGATAGGAGTTGCTTCAACGGGCGTTGACCAGGGTGGAGCATCAACCGGCATTGACAAGGGCATTGATGTATGCCTTGTCGGCAAGAGGCCGCTTAAGAACGGCGGAGGACCTGGAACTGGGCGGCGGCTCGAGCCGGGAATCGGCGTAGGCACCGGAATAGGCCCGAGCGGTGTGCAGCCCGGCGTCGGTACCGGCCTTGACGACCCGCTTGCCAACCTCCTTGCACCCGACGGCGCGCCGCTGGACCCCAAGCCGAGGCAGCACGACAACGCTCTTGACAGAATCAACAAAGCTGCAAATGAGATCAACCATGCCATTCTCACCGGCGGAAGAACCAAGTCGAGCATCCTGCACACGGTCCAGGAAAACCTCATTACCATCAGGTATGCATACAACAAATGGCTGCGCCAGCATCCCAACACGGCGGGAAAAATCACGGTGAAGTTCGCGATCGACGAATTCGGCAACGTGATCTTCTGCGACGTGCTCACCGCGACCCTGCAGGGTTCCGATCTGTCGGACCAGGTGATCGCCATTGTCAAGAAGTGGAACTTCGGTAAGATAGACAAGCCGGGGGACATAACAGAGGCTGTTTATCCTCTGGTGTTTTCAATGTGAAGTTGGATGTCGGAAGTTTGAAGTTGAATGTTGAAAGCAAAATGCATATCAAAGAATAGAAATACGGAGGATAAACAAATGCGAGCAGGCAGGACTGGAGGCCGCGCTGAAGCGCGGTGCTGCCCGGCGCCCCGCGAAGCGGCCTCGCGCCGTGGCAGCCCGAGGGCAAGCCCGAGACCGGAAGGAGGGCCGACCCCACGCCGAGCTTTTGCGAGGCGGAGGGAAACGCCATTTTATTTTTAATTGACATAATCAGTTTCCCTTTAGTAAAATCTGATATTCATGAACAACGAAGCCTTCAACGCCTTGTACAGCATCCACGCCAAAAGCCTGTACAACTATATTCTATGGATGACCAGGAACACCGAGGCGAGCAAGGACATCCTCCAGACCATTTTCATACGGCTGTGGAAAAGCGATTCGGCGCCGGATGACGAGGTTGGCATCAGGCGCTGGCTGTACACCATGGCCAAGAACGCCTGCTACGACACGTTCCGCGCTCATTCGCGCTTTTCTCGGTTGCGCGCGCATTACACCGCCGATTTCCAGAGCACCGACACCGACCCGCACGACGGATTTTTCTGGGACATGCTCGAGGAGCTTTCTGAAACCGAGCGGTGCATATTGTATCTTCATCTCAAGGCCGGGTATTCGTATGCCGAGATAGGCCGCATCGTGGACCTCACCGAAAGCAACGTGCGCGTGAAGATGTGCCGGGCGATCAAGCGGCTGAGGGACGTATGCGCAAGGAGCAAGACGCATGGATAGCAAGCAGGTGCATGTGCCGGACGAAGAGGCGCTCATCGAGAAGGTGATGTCCGGCAAGACCGACGAGCTTCTCCCCCACCTCCGGGAATGCCCGGACTGCGCCCGCTTTGTCAAGGAAATCCAGGAGGTCAAGACCGGCCTCTCGTCCATCGAGGACGAGGAACCGCCGCCGCTGCGCCTTGACAAAGCAAAAAAGAAGTCACCGCTCCCGCTTGTCACACCGTGGATACAGGACCTACCGCACGAATGGTACCGGAATCCGTTTATTTTGAGTTTCGGTTTTCTTATGGTGGTATTGGTTCTGTATGTGTTGGTAGTTTTTGTTTTTAAATGAAAAATATCCGGGCGAGAGGTCGCGCCGGGGGCGGCCGCAGGCCGTCGCTGAAAGCGCGGTGCTGCCCGGACGCCGCCGCGAAGCGGCCTCGCGCCGTGGCAGCCCGAGCCGTAGGCGAGACCGGAGGGACGACCCTTGTGACCCTTGGAAATCCCTGACGAGGGAGAAGTGCCCGAAGGGGTAGAACCGGTGCCGTGACCGGCAGGCGCCATGATTATTTAGGTAGTTATGAAACAGGCCGGACTTCCCCCGCCAGAATTTTTACATATTTAATAATAATTTCTATTCATTACCCGTTGTCTCACTCCCCCGGCCATTATATACTTTAACTATTATGAAGCGCCATTCCATCGCCTTTCTCATCCATCCGTTTAAAAATTCCCTGATCCCAAAAAACAAGTTCAGGGAGGCGGTGAACGCGTTTGCCGAGACGGTGATCGAGATCGGCTCCGCATACCAGAACATCAGGCTCAACCTCGTGATGCCCGGCTATTTTCTCGAGGCGATTGACCCTATGCTTCTTTTACAGCTGCGTGAGATGCACAAGAAAGGCTCCATCGAATGGTTGACAACAGGGTATACCGAGCCGTTTTTGAGCTTTTCGCCGCAGTGGCTCCTCAACGAAAACCTCAAGCACGGCATGACCTTGTTCCAAGAATACGCGGGTACCCGGCCGACCGGCTTTGTGCCGCCCTTTTCGAATTGGGAGCCATCGTACATCGACACGCTGGCCGAAAACGGCATCCAGCACATCGTGCTGTCGCGCTCCCTGCTCGCAAGCCAGTACCGGCCGCGGCTCGGCTACTGGATCACCGAGTTCGCCGGCTCCGCGACCGTGCTGTTCCCGGTGCATTCGGTGTATCCATCGGCCGTGGCGCGGAACATGGAGGCGTGGATTCAGGAGCAGTTCAGCGCCGACACCAGCGACATTGCGCCTGTCAAGCTTTTATGCATAGACTTCCTGTGCCCGCTCCTGTCGCAGGACGTGAACATCGCCCAGGACGGGCTCAAGCAGACCGCCGCAGCGTTCGAGAGGCTGCTGCTTACCTATCAGCCGATCCGCTTCACGGAATTCCTTTCGTCGAACCCTCCGCTGGGGCTCATGTACCTTCCGCAGAGCCTGGTGATCCGGCGCGACGACGCCGACCCCGCGCCGCATTTCCTCAACTACCTGCATTCGTTCGACCAGATCGGCATCGTGCAGCGCAAGCTCATGGACATCGCCGACGCCATCGAGCTCCGCAAGGACGCCAAGCACACCGAGCCGGTGCGCAAGACGCTCTTCTTTGTCCAGGACATCAACCGATACCTTCCCTCCACCACGAGCGGTTTCACGCGGCTGCGCGACCGCATGTGGTGCTTTGACCGGCTCATCGAGCTCGAGCGCGCGCTGCGGGAGCGCGACGACATCGCCGGCGGCCAAATCCGCATCGCCGACTTTTTGCGCAACGGCGGCAAATGCATCATCATGACAAACAAGAATATTGCCGTGTACCTCGACCATAAGAACGGCGGCGGCGTGTTCGAGCTGGACTTCAGGCGCAGGCGCGTGAACGTGTGCGCGGGCTATAACCCGTCGCGCCACGCGCTGCCCATGGTGATCGAGCCCGGGCTTTCCTACACGCTTTTCGTGGACCGCTTCGTGGACGCCGCGACCCAGGCCGAGCAGTACCGGTCGAGGAACGCGGCCGAGCTCGGCGATTTTTATTCCGGCGCCTACGATTACAAGATCAAGAAGACCGACGCGAGCATCAAGGCCTCCCTGTACCGGCAGGGTTCGCTGCTGCAGGGCGACAAGAACTGCCCGCTTTCCATGGAAAAGGTGCTGGGCCTTGAAAAAGACCAGCCCGCGCTCCCGTTTGTCTATCAGATCACCAACAATTCGCTCACGCCCTATTTATTCAGGATCGCCGTCGAGCTCACGTTTTCCCTGCCCGGCATCGCGGACAACACCGCGTACCTCATGTACGGAAAAGAAAAACGCGCCGCGCTCAAGGACGGCCTGGCCGAGCTTTCACAGGTGTCGCAATGGCTGCTGTGCGACCCGGCGTGCGGGGTGATGATTCACTGCACGCTGCAGAAGCCCGTGGACGTCTGGTGCTTTCCCGCGGTGCCGCCCGGCGTCGACCCGCAGCAGGCCGAGGCCATCACCCTCGTGCTCACCGCGCCGGTCACGCTTGACGGAAGCGGAATGTGGTCGCTTCTCGGCAAGCTGCGGTTCAGGCGCATGGCCCTTACAAGGAAACCCGCCGATGAGATCTGAGGCGCTCGATATCACGTTGGAGGGCAGGGGACGCACCCTCTGGCTGTTTCTGTCCGGCCCGTTCCACCAGGAGCAGGTGCCAAGCATGCGCGAGAAAATCGCCGGCCTCATCGACGACGGCAACCGGCATCTCGTGATAGACCTCGAAAACGTTATTGACATAGACGAATCGGCGACGCAGATGTTCCTTTCCCTGCTCAACATGATGCGCAGCAAGGGCGGCGACATCTGGTTCATTTTCAAAAACGAGAACGTGTCCAAGGCGTTCGGGCCGTTCAAGACCATTTTTCCGGTGTATCCCGACGCGCAGTCGCTTCCGGCCGGCGGGTTTCTGTCGTCGCTGCGCCGCAGCAGCAGGATGCTCTCACGGAAAACCGGGATACGGCTGTCGCGGCCCATCGCCCTCACCCTGCTGGTCACGCTGTTCGGGTGGATCCTTACCCTCATGGTCATCATCTATGTCCAGAGCCAGCAGATCCACCGGCAGGAGACGCAGATCAGAACATTGACTGAATGGAACAGCGCCGCCGGCGCGGAACTCAAGGAGCTCCGCGAGCGCATCAAGCCGCTCGAGCAGCTCGGCGTCCTCAAGGACAGCGCGCCCAAGAAAAAGCCATGAGCACCACGCCTTCAGCGCAGGCACTGCGCCTCGGCCTTCTTGTCCACGGGAACAAGATCTGGATCTCCGAGTTTCTCAGCATTTTCCTTGTGTCAAGCGTCCTGCTCGTGTTCTTCGCCCTCACCCTGCTCATCATCATCAATGAGACGCTGCTCCACGCAAACGAGCAGCGCATCGCCACGCTGTCGTCGCAGAAGCAGGCCATGGTAAAAATGCTCGCCGACGTTTCGTCCACCGTGAAAATCATGGAGTCCATGCGCGCCGTCCTGGGCGCCAGGGTGCCTTCCCAGACCTGCGCCCAGCTCGCCGGCCTCGTCAAGGAGAGCAGTTCCGCCTTCGGCTACGATCCGCTGCTGCTGCTCGCCGTGATCGAGGTGGAGAGCAAGTTTTCGGCGCGCGCATCGGGAAAGTACAGAAGCGGCATCGCAAGCGGCGCGTTCGGTCTCATGCAGCTCAAGCTCGAGACGGCGCAGGAAATCGCGGCGAGCCTCGGCATGAAGGTGAGCAGCGCCCGCGACCTGTACCGGCCCGAGGTGAACGTGGCCCTCGGCGTGGCATACCTCACGCAGCTCATTGCCCAGTTCAAAAGCTTCAAGCTCGGACTGCTGGCCTACAACCAGGGCCCGGGCGTGATCCTCGAGCAGCTCGCCTCCCAGCAACCGCTGTCGATTGACTATTACCACAGGGTGTTGAGAAAGTATTACAAGTTCAGGGCGGTGACGGACAGTCTGGAACTGGCGGGGATTAATAATAAATAAATAAAATGGGCGTTTCCCGAGATCAGGACGTTAGTTTCCCGCCCTGATCTCGGGTCGGCCCTCACTCCGGTCTCGGGCTCGCCCTCGGGCCGTGGCAGCGCCGCGCGCAGACATTTTCTACCGCGAATTCTTTCCCCCTTATCAAGGTGGATACCGCCGGAGGCGGAGGGGGATGGTCCAAGAGGGTTGAGTTGCGAAGGGGCGACGCCTCGCGAGCGTAATGCGAGCGACCTCGCGCGCCCCCTTTGCTGGAGGGGGTGTGCCCCCGGATTACCCCCGCCTTCCTGGTGTACATTTCCATTTTAGCAAGGAAGGCGGCGGAAGCCGGGGCCCGGGGGAAACGCGAAGCGGTGCCCCCACCAAACTATTAATTTCTCACATTGACAATTTCAACAATAACTTTCATTACACAGATCCCCATTGCAACCGGCAATATCCCGAACAGAGGCACCAACACCGTCGAACACAGCGCCATCCCCATTGCCCCGCCGAAAACATCGGCGGCGTAGAGCGGCCCGATGCCGGTTGACTGGCGCGACACGATCTGGCCGCCGCCGAGAACGCCCATGCCCGCGTGAAGGAGATAAAACAGAAACGCGGGCGGGCAGGGAATGGCCCACAACAGCGCAAGGCTTCCGGCACAGTACAGGCCTATTGCCGAATCGGAAAACGGGAGTTTCTTGACGAGCGCGCCGAGTGCGAAGCCGGCGGTGAGCGCGACGAGCAGCAGGGAGACGCGCGAATATAGCGCGCCGTAGGTCGCCTGGTACATGAGCAGAAGGCTTACGGAATACAGGCCGATCGCGAGCCCGCTCGTCGCTACCGAAAGCCCTTCACGCGTTTTGGGGAGAAACCAGATGACCGCAGCGCATACTACAAAAAGAAAGACCGCAAGGAGCACGACGCTGTTCTTGAAGAGCTCCAGCCAGGTCTGCAGGCCCAGAAACAGCGTTAAAGGCCGGTCCTTGGTGTTGATCAATTCGTTTGACGGCTTTTTGTTAGCCTCGGCCAGCCGTTCTTCAGACAGGCCCGGGATAATCGTTGATGAGAGGTACTCGGTGCCAACAGGCACCTTCCATGTTTTTGCGAGGGACGCATCCGACGCCATGAAGGTATATCCTTCGCCGGGAAACACCAGCACGTTTTTAAACACGGCGCCGAGAGTGGCATGCAAGGCGTCATACATTTTCTTTTCCGGAGGGCTCATATAATTTTCGGAAAACGCCAGGGTGAAGGTCACGATGCCGGAATCAGCCAACAGTGACTTGACATGGCGGAAAAACGATTCCGTATAAAACCGGTTTTCCACGGCGCTGCGCGGAACGCCCGCCCCGATGAACACGATGCCGAACTTCTCCGCCGGTAAAAATGTCTCGGGCGATACAAGAAGGCTTCCCTTGCGCGCAAGCTTTGGCTCCGTCTCGATGTCGGTCACCGCAAGGCTTGAATACTTGGCCAGCTCGGCGCAATGCCCCCGGTCAAGGATCACGAGTGCTTGTTTTTCAGAAGGCCGTTGCGCCATGGGAATGTGCACCGCCTGCTCAAGCGCCGGCTTTTGCAGGTTCGATTTGTACACCACGCCGTTCTGTAGAAACGTGGTGTCTTTCCCGGAAACGACAGGCACTATTTCGCCTTCATGGCCGTACAGTATCCGGTTGACCGGAACGTTGTATTTCCACTGTATCGAAGGGCCGTCAAGGGCCCACAAAGCAACAAGGGCCGCGGCCGCAACGGCAAACTGCCATGGGCTTCCCAAACAGAGCCACAGCAGCGGCAGCGCCGCAAAGACAACGATGAAACTGTTATGGACAAACAGGAGTATGCAGGCGTACACGCACAGCGCGCCGGCAACGCCGCCCGAGTTTTCCCATCCGTAAAGTTGCCTGGAGTTTTGCCCGGAGGAAAACAACCTGCCCAGCACATAGCCGTTGATAACGGTCACCGGCGCCTCGCTCGCCATGAGAATGCCGAGCATGGCAAGCGGCGAAACCGTCTGTCCCTGTAAAAGCGGCAGGCGGCCTGCCCTGACGAGAAACATGCCCGCAATTGCGGCAATGATAAGGAGCGCTGCCGGCGTTCGCGCGTTGAAAGACCGCGTTTTTTCCGCGCGGGCACGCGCGGCGAGCGCGGTGCCGAGGCCGGTGCACGCAAGCCACACGCTCAGAATCATGCCGATGGAAATTTCGTTGCCGGAAAACACGGAAAGGCATTCGCGGAAATACACGCTCTGCACGGCGGCGGAAAAAACGCCCGCGGAAAAAATCAGCAGGGCCGGGCTGCTACTGCTCCTCGAAATGCACGGCACGGTAGCGCTTCACTTCTGCTGTTTTCCACCCGTCCGGCGGCATGCCGCCCTTCAGGGAAAGGTGCTCGAGGAAATCGACCTTGTCCGGGAGCTGGCCCCACACCTGCGGTAGAAAGGTTGACTGATGGTAACCCTTGGTGAGGATGATGCCGTCCTCGCCGGGCACGAGCCGGGCGAGGAGGTCGTCGGGATCTTTGTACGTTAACGGCACGGGTTTGGTCAGCACCGAAACCTCCACCTTGATGTCGCCGAGCTCGGCCGGCCTCACCGGCGGAAAACGCGGGTCTTCGAGCGCGGCGTTCCTGGCGTTGTCCATCACTGCCTCGAACAGCGGCTTGATGCCCTCGATGTACCCGATGCAGCCGCGCAGCTCGCCTTTCTTCGTGAGCGTCACAAAGCAGCCGCGGAATTCCTTGGTCATGCTCGGCGTGTCGGACGGCGCGACCGGCGCCTGGTCCTTTACCGCGGCCTCGAGGTTCCGGCGCGCGAGCTTGAGCAAAAACGCCTTGACATCCGGCGATAATTCGTCGGGCGAGGACGCCTGTTTTTTTGCATCGACGGCTTGTTTTTTCCCGTCCGGCTTGGGCGAAGCGTCGCAATTGATGGAGTTCATAAGCAGTGCTCCGAGGATAAGGACAATGGAAGGAATTATTGCAAAGGGTTTCATTTATTGCTCCTTGAGGAGCTGGGATTTGACGGATGCTGTACTTGTCACAAGTAATTTAGATGAAATTTCTGACTGTTGAAAGCCCCCCGAATAAGCATTTTGTCAATTCATTTCCGAAGGGCAGGGTTGTGGTGCTTCGCACCCTCCATTATGTCATTTGCCCTTTCCTTGCCGGGGTTAAGCTCAATCTGAGCTGCGCCAGCTCGCTCTTCGGGCGAGGCCCTTCCATGTCTTGAATTTGATTTTTATCCGCCCAACTATATTGAAGAACCCCGCCCCAAGTGGCGGGGATTCTTCCTTGGCTATGGAATTAGAATATTTTATAGTCGCCCGCTAACCCCGCGCCAAGTCGCGGGGAATGCGCGGGCCGTGCCATTCAACTTGTGTCAATGACCAGGCATCTCACCCGCCAGCGGACCGGGCCGCGTGACAGACTTACTTCTATTTCTTTACTGCCCCGTTTTTCTTTACATACGCGATCGACGCGTATCCCACCACCCGGTCTGGCGGTCCGTACTGCGGCGCGGTGTCGTAGGAGTTGCGCGCGTCAAGAAGCACCGGCGACAACGACAACATCTTGGCGAGCCGCATCACCACGCGGATGGGCATCTTGCCGCACGCGTCGATGTCGCCCTTGTCGTCTCCGGAAAGGATGGCGTCGACGGTCTTCTTGTCTATCGCCTTGGCCTCGGGACTGCTGTGGTAATGCGAGAGGTCGGAAGAGGCGATCACCGCGGTCGATTCGTCGATGAGGGGGAAAATCGCGTCGGCCGCCTTCTGCGGGTCTATGTCGTTGACCAGCAGCGGCACGATCTTGAACGACGAAAGCACCACCTGCAAAAACGGCACCTGAACCTCGATGCTGTGCTCGGGCTCATGGGCATTGGGGTCTTCGTACGCGAGCTTCGCCGACAAGAGCTTGTTCACACGGGCCGTGTCGACCGCCACCCGGCCGAGCGGCGTCTGGAACCAGTCCGCCCCCGCCGAAGCGATGCCCCGCACGTAAACGTGGTGGGGCGGGCCCAGTATGATCACGGTTTTTATGCTCTTGTCAAGCGCAGCGTACCCGAAACCGGCCACCGGCCCGGAAAAAATGTATCCGGCGTGCGGGGATATGAGCACTCTCGACGGCGAAGCGGGCTTTTTCGCCTTTGAGAGATAGGATTCGATGTCGCGCTTGAGCTCGGTGGGATCATCGGGGTAAAACTGGCCCGCCACCGCGGGTTGGCGGACTTTTTCATTCTCACCCGCATCACTTTTAGGCGCCATAATCAGCACTCCTGTTATAATGAAAAGAAGTGTGAAGTATGATTCGGATAATAATCTGTTTTTAAGTGTGAGAATTTCTTTCATAGATAAGAATAAATATACTACTATTTTAATTGTGATACCCAGTTGAAAAGCTTTTCACCACTATCCTAGAAAACGCATTCCGCCATTGTCCGATCATCAGTCAACCCACTCATACTATGAGGTTAAAAATTGCAAAGTAAAGATTTGTTCAGGTTGATCTTGTGAAACGATTCCCCAGGAGATCAGATCGCTGAAAGCTCCGGGCGCTACGCCCAAATCCCCTTGATCACCGCCCCGCAATAGGAACATTTGCCGCCTTTGATGGCGTTCTTCTTTATCGTGTACCCCTCGCGCTCCACAACGGCCTTCTTGCATGAGGGACAATAGGTATTGGAGTCGATTTCCGCGACATTACCAACGTACACGTACCTGACCCCCTCGTCGCGGGCGATCTTCTGCGCTTTTTGGAGGGAATCGGTGGGCGTGGGAAAGAGATTTTCCAGCTTGTAAAGCGGGAAAAAGCGCAGGAAATGCAGCGGCACCTCGGCGCCGAGGTTCTGCTTGTGCCAGGCGCACATCTTGCGGATCGTGTCGTAATCGTCGGTCCATGTTGGCACCACGAGGTTCGACACTTCGACCCATATCCCGAATTTAACGGCGTTGGCGATCGCGTCAAGTATAGGTCCCAGCTTCGCGGAATTCAGCTTGAGATAGGTCTCGTTCTTGAACCCTTTCAAATCGATGGTCGCCGCGTCCATGAACTCTGAAAGCTCTTTGAGAGGAGCCTCGTTGATGTAGCCGGCAGTGACAAGGATGTTTTTAAGGCCAGCCTTTTTCGCGAGCTTCGACGTTTCCAGCACGTATTCGTACCACACGATCGGTTCCGAATAAGTGTAGGCGATCGATGAGCATTGTTCGCGTTTCGCCTCTTCGATGACTTTTTCCGGCGGCAGATACATGTTCTCGGTGTCTTTCGGGAACTGCTGGCTTATGGTGTAATTCTGGCAGTTGAGGCAGCGCAGGTTGCAGCCCGCTATGGCCAGCGAATATGCCTTTGTGCCGGGCAGAAAATGGTACACGGGCTTTTTCTCGACCGGATCAACATGGATGGCGCAGGGGTTTGCATAGCCGTTGTTGACGAGCGTGCCCTTCACGTTCTCGCGCGTGCGGCAGAGCCCGGTTTTTCCGTCCTGAAGAATGCATTGGTGCGGGCACAGCTCGCAGGCAACGGCGTTATCCCCCATCGCACTCCAGTACAAGGCGGTCTTGCGCTGGGGTGCGGTCTTGGCAAAACATACGGAAGCACTACACATGCCCGCGAGGCATGCGGCGGAGGATTTGAGCATTTCACGGCGGGTGATCATGGTAATTTAATAGACCTCTTGTTTTGAAAAATAATTATCCCCTACCGGATTGAATATACCGTTCTTTATTCGTTTTTGGGAGGTATGAAATTTTTATAAAATTGATCTTGCCCCGAAACTGTGGACACTAATTTAAGGTGTCAAAGATACGTTTTCGAACTCAACCGGACTTTTATATCCCAGAGTCGAATGCAATCGCTGACGGTTATAAAAAGATTCAATATACTCGAAAATATGCTGTCT
>DATJAL010000011.1 GCA_035516255.1 Chitinivibrionales bacterium
ACCGGCGCGGAGACGGTCAGTGCTTTTCTCGCGCACCGTTCTATGCGGCGTGGTGCGGTCGTCCTCGTGGATGAGGCCGGGCAAATCGGCGGGAAACAAATGCTGCAACTGCTGGATTATATTCAAATCAACCAGGGGCGCATCATCCTGTCCGGTGATACACGCCAGCATGGAGCGGTCGAGGCATCGGACGCGCTACGGGCGATTGAACAGTATTCCGGTCTTGGTTACGCCAAACTGACGAACATCCGCCGTCAAAATCCAGCGGCGGCAAAGAATCAGGCCGAACGCCATTGGCTGGAACAATACCGGCTCGCCGTGGATGAGGCGCGGCGGGGCAAGCTCGGCTCATCGTTTGACCGGCTGGACAATCAAGGCGCCATCGTCGCCTGCACGCTGGCGGATCAACAATCGAAATTGACGGAACACTTCCTTGAACTTTTCAAAAATCGGCAATCTACGGTCATCGTCTCGCAAAGCTGGAATGAGATTCACAAGGTCAACGAATCTGTCCGGCTCGGCCTGAAATCACAGAAATTGATTGGCGTTGATGAAACAACCGTCACGGCATTGGAGCGGCAGGATTTGACGGACGCGCAAAAACGCGACAAGCGGTTTTACCAGCCCGACTCCGTTCTGGTGTTCAACCGCCCAACGGCCGGATTCAAATCCGGCAGCGCGGGGAAATTGCGCGGCATGACCGACAAGCATTTGCTGATTGAGGCCGACAATCGCATCCGGCCTGTGCCGTTCAAGGAATTGGACAAAATCACGATTTGCCAGCCGAAAGAACTTTCGCTGTCTGCCGGAGATCGGCTGCAACTCAAGGCCAATGACAAATCACAGGATGGCCGCAAGCTCGCTAATGGTGAATTGGTGACGGTGAAGAAAATCCACGCCGACGGGCGCATTGCCTTGGATGATGGGCGGGTGTTATCAAAAGATTACCGCCAGTTCGTGCGCGGTTACGCCGTCACCTCCTACGCCGCTCAAGGCAAGACCGTGGATTATGTCCTGTTCTCGGATTCAGCAGTCAAGGCGGCTACCAACGAGCAACAATGGTATGTGACGATTTCGCGCGGGCGCAAGGGCGTCAAAATTTTCACCGCCGACAAAATCCAGCTTCGGCAAAACATCGCGCATTCCGGTCATCGGACGCTCGCGATGGATATGAAGCCGAGCGCGTTTCAAAAGCTGGCAACGATGTGGGGACGGGATCTTGCCTTCGTTCTGAATGTTCAACAGTCCCGGCGCGTTTCGGCAAAGCGAGCGGCGGAAATGGAGCAGAACGAAAAATTGGAGCGTCAAGCAGAAGCCCTCCGGCAGGCGGAAGCGTTGCGGCAGGAAGAATCCGAGCGGCATTCCCAAGTTGAGCGCCAGCGTGAGGCAGCCAAGCAATCGCAGCAGGTGAATCAAACCGAATCCGTCAAACCAACCGAAACCGTTGAGCGGAAAACCCAGAAAACTCAAACCATGCGGGAGCGGATTGAAATGGCGCGGCGTCAGGCAAATCAAAACAAACGAAGTGGAGGCATGAGAATATGAGAGACAATTCCCCCTGTTACAAACTCGGTCGCAGTGTCGGCGGCGATCCTGTGCCGATGGACAATTTGCGGCTGGAAATCAGCGCGGACTGCTTTTATGTGTTGTCGTATCATCACGTCGAACTGGCCAAATTTGAATCAGCCCAAGGCGCTGACGTCATCACGATTTCATTTTTGAACCGCATGGTGCGGATCAAAGGGAAAAACCTCCGCAATCTGGGGATTGCATTGCAGGCGCGGAACGTGGAATCCATCAAGCCGATGGTCGAGCGTTATTCATCGTTGGCCGCCGGTGAAGATGGTTTGGTCAAGGCCATCGAAATCGAGGATGAAAAAGAGCCAGGTTGAATCGCCACTAATTTTTCGCTGCCGCTTCTTTTGTCGTCGGCTCGCTTTCGAGAAAATGAACTTTCTGCGCCATCGCGGTGGAATGACTGTCGCGCAAATGGCCATAGACCTTCATCGCCAATGCACCACCATCCTTGTGTCCAAGCCAGCGGGAAACCGTCGGAATGTCCACGCCGCTTTCAATGCAGCGGGTAGCAAACAGATGTCGCAAATCGTGATGCGTGATACGGGCGATGCCAAGTTTCTTGCAAGCCGTATCAATAGCACCCTGACATTCATGGACAAGCATGACTGGCTTGGTTAAAAATTCTGTTTCACTGCGCTCATTTTTCAATCGTTCCAACAATCGGCGCATATCGGGAATCATGGGGACACGGCGAATTTCCCAATTCTTTGTTCCAGTAGCCGGGTCGCCCAAAACCGTAATTTCGCCCTTTTCAAAGTCACAGTCCCGGCCATTAACCCGCGCCGCTTCACCTTTTCGGCAACCGCTGTATGCCAGAAATTCCACGAGATCGGCGCATCGTTCCGCCCAGCCACCGTCCCCCTTTCTGATTGTGGTTATCAATTCCACAAACTGTTTCTGGCTTGGAAGCTGCAAAAGCTTTTGCCGGATTTTCTTCCGTTTGATATGGATGGCCGGGTTGTCGTAACGCGCCCCCGCCTCAACTGCGATGTCCAAAACCGCCCGAAATGTTCCAACGGTGTTGTTGAAAGCCGACGGGCTTGCGGTCTTCCCGAATCGCGCGGCCCAAGCCAAACCATCGGCCTTGGAGATTTGGGCAACATCCATTTGATTGAGGTCGGGCCAAGATTTCAGCAAGGCCGCAATTCGTTCCTGCCGGTAAGTTTTGCTCCGGTCTTTGAGTGATTGGTCGCCGCTTAACCGCTCGCGGTAAGTTTGCAGGGCGTCGGCGAAAGTCATTTTCCCCCGCGCAACCGCCGTCTGCGCCGCGGCACGCTGCCGCTCCTCTTTGTGGAAATCACCGAGGCGTAATTTGGCGACGCTGATTCGGTCGGTTTTGAGCGACTTCCAAATGAGCTTGCCGCGCACGCGAATTCGCGCATAATAGTTTCCTGATTGAACGTGGCGGACGAGGTTCGCCACGGGCGTTTTTTGCCAGCGTTGTTCCGTATTATCCGATGAATTGGTCTTCATGCAGATAGTATAGAATAC
>DATJAL010000012.1 GCA_035516255.1 Chitinivibrionales bacterium
CGCGCCGAATAGTCCATAGGAGAAAGGCTTCCCGCCGAAGTCCCACGCTCCCAAAAAATAATCCTCCGTCCCCGTTCCATTTATCGATGGCAGTGTCTCGCCATCAATAAAAAACATATCGTCTCCCTCGCCCCACCAGCCGTCCGCGTTTTCGATCACCGACATGGTCACGCCCACGAAGTGGCCGCGTCCGGTCGCCTCCATCCAAACGTAGTTGTTTTTGCCATCGAGATTGGTCTTTGCATTTTCCATCGCCACATTCGGAGTGGCCTGGCGATACTGAGCGTGAAAATAAGCAGTATCGTTCGGCAGCGGTGAGGGAAGCTGACGCCAGTCGATGTTCCAATAGAGGGCATCAATCGGTTCATGCCCTTGGTTCGTGACGGTGATGCGGGCGTGTTTTTGGAACGGCATCGGGAAAAAACAGTTCAGGGCTTTATCGGCACCGACCGCCAGCGGGATCGATTGATATAGAAAATACTCGCCGTTTCCAAGTCCAAAAAAATCTCCGATTGGAGCTTCTACGCTCGGCTCACTTTCGTCGTCCCAATACATACGGAGAACAATTCGCTTGAGGTGATATTTTTCTTTGTCCGCGATGGTGAACCAGACATGTGAAATTTCGCCCGGGCCATTTTCGTCGAGCACGGTGATGGTCTGGCCGGGCGGCACAACGCGAAAATCGTCATTTCCGCCCGTTCGGTCGTAGCTGGAGGAGCGCCGCTGGCGATAATTGTGCGGGCTTGGAAGAGTGGCGAGAGAAGCGACTCCGACCGGTCCCTGCGTCTGCGCTTCCGAGTGCTTCGAGAGCAGGCAACTCAACGCCAATAAGGCAACCGCAAGCATTTTTCCCATCGCAACCTCCCGCATAGACGCGGCATAATAGCAGAAAAGGATCGACCTGAAAGGCCGATCGCAAGATTCGGCTTGCTCCCGAGAACTTTGTAGCGATAAAGTGCATCGTACTTACATTGGCCAGCTAAAGCGTCTTCGTCCTGGAGGTGCCTCGTGCGTGTTCTACTCACATTGCTGTTGCTTTCCGTTTTCG